>CAYPVG010000100.1:0-4111 GCA_964414085.1 uncultured Boseongicola sp.
GGTTCTTCCGCCCCGCTTGCCACTATGCCGCGCGGACGGTGATATTTGAACGACCGTCCGACCAGCATCTGCCCAGCGCCTAACAAAGCCGAGGCCAGCGTGTCGCCCTGATACCCCTTCAAAGTCTTTCCGTTGAATTGGAAGGCAACCGATTTGGAGCGGTCTACAAACCGCCCGCCTGTGTCGAGACGATGGCTCATGAGAAAGTCCTCCATGTCCATCCCGGCACTTTGGCCGTGATCGCGTCCTTCACCTCTTGGGGAGGTTCAAACACCTGTGCCGAATAGGTCCCGAAGACTTCAAGGCTCACAGTATCCCGCGCTGCATGGAACCACTTCCCGCAGCCATAGGCATGCCGCCAGCGCTCGAAATGTACGCCACGCGGGTTCTCACGCATGAAGAGGTACTCTTCGAACTCCTCATCCGTCGATCCGGGGCCGAAACGCTTAAGATGCGCTTCGCCTCCCGCAGCCAGTTCGGTCTCATCGCAATCGATGCCGCAATAGGGACAGGTTAGGATCAGCATAGGCAGCCATCCCATTCAAAAGGTTGGATTTTAGGGGAACGCACGAAGGCGTTAGAAGTTGGTGTAAACCTGGGGAGGCGTGGGGGCTTCGTCCATAATGCCATAGCCGCGGAACGAAACGAGGACCAATCCAACCAGGACCAATGGCACAAAAACCCCGGTCGCAAACCCTGCAAGCGCGCCGCGACGGCGGTACATAGATCTGCTGGTCGGGAGTTTTTTGATGATCGTCTGCATGTGGCGTCCTCTTGTCGTCCCCCCATAGCTAGGCTTGCAAAAAGACCCTTCAAGGCACCAATTCCGCGCACCCTATTGCACACCGCCAAGCGCGCGCCCAAGTATTGAGAAAGCCAAGCATTTTCAGCGCCAAGGACATTTGAGTAATGATCAAACCCGTTTTACAAGTTCTGCCCCTCGCCCTTTTGTTCGGCGCCCCCACCGTCCCCGTCTGGCGCGGCATGAGCATGACCAACCACCGAACGCCGAACCAGCACAAGAACGCGCGCAAGCGGCGAAAGTGGTTCTAAACCATGTGGGACGCCGTCATTCAAATCGGCCCGCTTGTTTTTCTGGCCGTCGGCGCCTGCTGGCTCATCCTGCGAGGCATGCGCAACAAGCCTGACAACACGGAAAACAAAGCCCGTGGCGGAGGAAGTGAAAGTCATCACGAGGGGTAGGATCAATGCGCCACCCCCGCAGCCACTGACTCGTCCACAAACCGACCCTCGCGGAACCGGTCCAATCCGAACTCCCGCG
The DNA here is from genome assembly GCA_964414085.1 of uncultured Boseongicola sp. Classification (GTDB taxonomy): domain Bacteria; phylum Pseudomonadota; class Alphaproteobacteria; order Rhodobacterales; family Rhodobacteraceae; genus Boseongicola. The sequence continues at coordinate 1,283 of CAYPVG010000100.1, forward strand.
TCAAAGGCGAATCTCCTGTCGCGATCAGCTGAGCCATGCCCCAGCCAGAGCCCGGGATCGCTTTGAAGCCACCCGTGCCCCAGCCGCAGTTGATGAAACACCCATCCAAAGGCGTTTTCGACAGGATCGGCGACCTGTCCCCGGTCATATCCACGATCCCGCCCCACTGACGCAGCATCTTCAGGCGCGAGATCATCGGGAAAGTCTCGACCAGCGCCCGCACGGTTTCCTCGATATGATGGAACGACCCACGCTGCGTGTAGTTGTTGTACCCGTCCGCTCCGCCGCCGATCACCATTTCGCCTTTGTCGGACTGGCTCATGTAGCCGTGCACCGTGTTCGCCATAACGACCACATCCATGCAGGGTTTGATTGGCTCAGACACCAGCGCCTGAAGCGCCACGGATTCAATCGGCAACCGGAACCCGGCCATGTTCGCGACATGCCCCGAATGCCCAGCCACGACGATCCCAAGCTTGTCGCAGTCAATATCCCCACGCGACGTCGTGACACCGACAACCTTGCCGCCCTCAGACCGCACACCTGTGACCTCGCACTTCTGGATCACGTCCATGCCCATTTCCGAGCACTTCCGCGCATATCCCCAGGCCACCGCATCGTGCCGCGCCGTGCCGCCACGCGGCTGCCACAGCGCACCAAGTACCGGATAGCGTGGCCCGCGAATTTCCATGATCGGGCACAGCTGCTTCACACGCTCCGGCCCGATGTATTCCGTCGACACACCTTGCAGGGCGTTCGCATGCGCTGTCCGCTGATATCCCCGAACTTCATGCTCCGTCTGCGCGAGCATCATCACACCGCGCGGTGAAAACATGACGTTGTAGTTCAGGTCCTGGCTGAGGTCCTCGTAAAGCGAACGTGCCTTCTCATAAATCGCCGCTGACGGATCCTGCAGGTAGTTCGAGCGGATGATTGTCGTGTTCCGCCCCGTGTTCCCGCCGCCGAGCCAGCCTTTCTCAAGGATCGCGACGTTCGTGATGCCGTGGTTCTTGCCCAGATAATACGCCGTCGCCAGCCCGTGTCCGCCCGCGCCGATTATAATCACATCGTACTTGCGCTTCGGCTCTGGCGACGCCCAGGCCCGCGTCCATCCCTGATGGTTGCGAAACGCCTCGCGCGCGACTGCAAAGACTGAATATCGAGCCATGGACACATCACCTGTTCAAAGCCGGCCACCACGCCGTTCCCTGCTCTTTCTTGGGAAAAAAACGCGCGGAAGTGAAGACGACAAACGGCACGCCTTGTCGGTTTCGCGACACGCGGCCGAAATTGCCCCGAAATGCCGCATGCATGAGCATTCGAAAATGCCTTTTGCTCCGTGCCCGAGCACCTTAAGTGAAGAACATGACCTTTTGGGTGATCTCTGGTGCCATCGCAGTGGCCGTCGCAGCGCTTCTTGTTGGAGCCATGCGGGCGGCCCGTCTTGGCGATATGACCGCCACCAAATCCGATATCGCTGTTTACAAGGACCAGCTCGCTGAAGTGGACCGCGATCTTGCCCGCGGGGTTCTGACCGAGGCCGAAGCAGACGCCGTACGCGTCGAAGTCTCGCGCCGCTTGCTTGAAGCCGACAAACGCGGCGATGAATTAGCTACGGAAAAGCAAGGTCATTCCGGGGTCGGGATTGTGCTGATTGCCGTCATTGTCCTCGCCGGAACCTTTGCAATGTATCTGAACTTCGGCGCACCGGGGTACGGCGATCTCCCGATGCAGGCGCGCCTTGCAGCGCTCGAAGATGCCCGCGCAGACCGCCCAGGGCAAGCTCAGGCCGAGGAGGCCGCGCTTGGCAGTCTTCCTCCGCCACCACCGGCCGAGCCAGAGCTTCTACAACTGATGGAACAACTACGCGCCGCGGTTCAGGCAAATCCAAACGACGTTCAGGGTCTGACGTTCCTTGCCCAATACGAAGCGCGCCTCGGAAACCTATCTGCCGCCCGCGAGGCCCAAGCCCGCCTGATCGATGCCAAAGGTGCCGACGCAACAATCGCCGACCAAATGACATTGGTCGACATTATGGTCTTTGGTGCCGGGGGCTATGTCTCGCCTGAAGCTGAAGCTGTGGTCTTGCAAGTCCTAAACTCCGAACCGACCAGCGGGGCAGCACGCTATTACCTCGGCCTTGTCGAGGCTCAAACAGGCCGCGCGGATCGCGCCTTTCAGGTCTGGTCTCAACTACTTGAGCAAAGCCCACCGAACGCACCTTGGGTGCCGGTCATCCGTGCCGAGATCCGTCAAGTCGCCCTCGCGGCAGGAATCACCAACTATGAGCTTCCGCCAGTATCCGGGCTTCCCGCGCTCAGCCAAGACCAGATCGACGCCGCCGAAGACATGTCGCCAATGGAACGCGCGGAAATGATCCAGGGCATGGTCGGACGGCTCGCAGACCGCCTTGCCATCGAAGGCGGCCCGCCTGAAGACTGGGCGCGGCTGATCTCGACACTTGGTGTTCTTGGCGATCAGACCCGCGCCGACGCAATCTCCCGCGAGGCTCTGCAAGTCTTCGCCGGAAACGCCTCTGCAATCTCGCTTATCAAAGACGCTCGTACTCGGGCTGGGCTCGGCGAATGATTATCGAAGCATTTGAAGACTTCGCCTCAGGTCTTGCCCCGATGCGTGCCATCGCAGGCCTTGATCTTGGCACTGTGACAATTGGTGTCGCCGTAAGCGACAGTTTCCGGCAAGTCGCCACACCGCTTGAAACCATCCGGCGCAAGAAGTTCGGGGTGGACGCCGCCCGACTTTTGGAGATCTGCAAAGAACGCAACATCGCCGGGATCGTCTTGGGCCTGCCACTCAACATGGACGGCT
>CAYPVG010000101.1:0-5134 GCA_964414085.1 uncultured Boseongicola sp.
CTATCCGCATATGTCGGTTCGCCAAAACATGGGGTACGGGCTTAAGATCTCGGGTATGCCGAAAGATCAAATAGACGCGAAGGTGGAAGAGGCTGCCAAGCTTCTGCAGCTTGAAGCCTTGCTAGACCGAAAGCCTCGCCAGTTGTCGGGTGGTCAACGACAGCGCGTCGCGATGGGCCGGGCCATTGTGCGTGAACCTGCGGTGTTCCTGTTTGACGAACCCCTCTCAAACCTTGATGCAAAGCTGCGCGTGCAAATGCGGCTGGAAATCCGCGAACTACAGGAGAACCTCGGCATAACATCGCTTTACGTGACCCATGATCAGGTCGAAGCCATGACAATGGCCGACCGAATGATCGTCATGAATGGCGGCGTCGCTGAACAAATCGGATCGCCGCTGGAGGTATATGAGACGCCACGCACTTTGTTTGCCGCTCAGTTCATTGGTAGCCCGGCTATGAATGTCTTTGATGCAAAAGTTGTGGGCGGCGATGTGATGCTCGGCGAGGCCCGTATTGGCCCGGGGCATGGCAATGATGGACTGGTCAAGCTGGGGATGCGTCCGGAACATCTTGTAGCCGATGAACAGGGCCCGATCGAAGCGCATATTCAAATGTCGGAGCCTCTTGGCGCGAACACCCTGCTGCACGGCCGTCTAAGCAACTCCGGCGATGCCATTACCGTTAGCCTGCCGGGCGTACACGCAATTGGGGACAAAGGTGCGACAAGACGATTTGCGATCGACCCGGCGCACATCCATTTGTTTGAACCCTCGACAGGTCAAAGGCTGTCAGCGTGAACTCTTTTCCCGCGGTGGAAGCGTTTCGGGGCCGAGACGGTGTAATCCGAGTTGTAGGACATCGCGGGGCCCGCGGAATTTTGCCGGAAAACACTATGATGGGCTTCGAGTTCGCGATGTCCACAGGCGCGCATTTGCTTGAATTCGACGTGGTTATGACCGCAGACGATGTTCCAGTTATCACTCACAATCACCGACTTCACGCACCCACATTCCGGGACGGCACCGGAAACTTCCTGAAGGACGAGCCCAAAGTCTCAGACGTTACATGGGAACAACTACAGAGCTTTGACGTTGGCCGCGTTGATGTCTCCAGCGACTATGGTCGCCGTTTCCCGGATCAAGCCCGGGTGGACGGCTTGCGAGTGCCACGTCTCGTAGAGCTTCTCCAATGCGTAAAGCAACCGCGGTTCGATGCAGCGAACCTCATGCTTGAAATCAAGTCCGACCCGGACTTCGCCCACGACCAGGCATATCGCGAAGCGCTTGTAAGCCGAGTGGTAGCTGAAGTCCGCGCGGCTGGTTTGCAGGAACGCACCTTGCTTCACAGCTTCGATTGGAACTTGATTACCGAATGCCAGCAACAGGCCCCAGATTTCCCGACTTCTTTCCTCACTCAACTGCCTGACAACGATGACGAAGTGGGCGAAGATTCATCCAAATCCATCTCCCCTGACTTTTCGGGTCGTGAGCATGAAATTCCCTCGTTGGTGGCCAAATCCGGCGGTTCGCTTTGGTGCCCTTATGTGAACGACGTGACTGCCGAAAGCGTCACGATAGCGCGCAATCTGGGATTGGTGGTTGCTGTTTGGACGGTGAACGAGCCAGAGGACATCGACCGAATGATCGATTTTGGCGTCGACTCGATCGTTTCGGATTACCCAGGCCGTGTGCAGGGCCATTTAGAGGCCCGTGGAATGTCTTGGTTGTAGCCGCAACGTTCGAGAGCGGACAAATGAGACGAAGACTGCCTCGATCGGAGTCAGTCAGCGAAAAGTTTGGTACCCACGTTTGCCTGAAATCTCGTTGTTGCCGGGCTTGGCCAAGGCTAAATATCACGCAAGGGAGCGACGTCTGTGCGATTGGCGGATATCCGAATGAAGTCCGCCTCGCGCGCCTTTCGGATTGCCAACAGATCTCGCTCAACACCTAGCAATCTCGCCGGTACGACAGTCGCCGCCGCAAGAGCGTCCACCAAGCTCGCTTGGGTTGACTCGCCCAAGGTGCGGATTGCGGTGGTCAGGTCTAGATCAGCGCCCGCCAGTGTTCCGTCCTCAAGCGTAAGACGCCCATTCCGGCGTTGGATCAGCCTGCCGTTCAGATGAAATTCCTCTTGGCTGCTGCCGGCAACCGCCATGGCATCACTAACCAGGAATATACTCCCTGGTCCGGTTTTTGACGACCAAGCAGTTGCCATTGATGCCGAATGAACGTGAATTCCGTCTGCAATCAGTCCTGCTGAAAGCCGACCGTCTGCGATAGCCGCCCCCACGACGCCCGGTTCGCGGTTGCCTAGCTGACTCATTGCGTTGAACAAATGCGTTACACAGCATGCGCCAGCGTCGGCATATTCCAGGCACGTGGAAAAACCAGCGTCGGTATGTCCAAGCGAAACCAAGATTCCAGCCTCCGCCATCTCCCGAACTTGTCGCGTAGTGACGTTCTCAGGTGCAATTGTCACCATCAGTGCGGGAAGTTTCCCCGCAGCGTCGATCAACAACGAAAGGTCTTCTTCCTTCATAGGTCGGATCAAGGATACATCGTGTGCACCTTTGCGCTTCATCGACAAATGCGGACCCTCCAGATGCAATCCCGCAATGCCAGGCACTTCGGCTTCGATCGCGGCGACAGCAGCTTCAACGGCGGCGCGTGTCATCTCAGCAGTATCGGTGATGAGCGTTGGCAATATCCTAGTCGCCCCGAGGGATCGATGCGCCGCGGCAATGCGTCTAAGTGTTGCGACAGAGGGATCATCGTTGAACATGATCCCGTCACCACCGTTTACCTGAAGGTCGACGTAGCCAGGGCTGAGAATGTCGCCGTTAAGGTCTATCGTTTCCGATCCGCCCGTGATTTCTCCCATCGGTCGGATTTCAGCGAGTAGACCGTCCTCGAACAGCGCTGCATGACCGTCCAGCAGCCGTTCACCGTCAAAAATCGGACCGCCGAAATAGGTGACATTCCGTTTGCTCATACCGTTTCTGTCACTTTGTTGAGATGACGTGGCGCGTCAGGGTTGATTCCTCGGCTTGCTGCGACTGCCTCGACCAGCGCGTAAAATGAGACAATCGTGGCAATTGGGTCGGTGATCCAGTGATCCGTTCTCACGTGCGGAAGCCTGGTTGCGCGTTCGACGCGGTTAGTTGTTGCGAAAACTTTTGCCCCTTTGTCGGCGATTTCATCGGCCACGCTGGCGACAGCGTCTTCGGCGGCATCGCCGGCGGCGAATGCAATGACGGGGAACGCCTCGCCCACGATGGAGACCGGACCGTGTAGCACTTCAGCTGAAGAGTAGCTTTCGGCGTGAAGCTGGCAGGTTTCCTTGAACTTCAGAGCTGCCTCGTTCGACATTGCCCAGGACGGCCCGCGACCCAGCATGAACAGCGATCCGCCTTGGATGTGTCCAACCACCTCGTTCCAGTCAGTGGCGACAGCGTCCTCCAAATGTCTCGGCAGCCTACGGATGGCGGCGATCAACTCGTCGTCGCCTTTCAGTTCCGCCATGAACCAGAGCCCGGTGACAAGAGAGGTCACAAAAGTCTTCGTGGCCGCAACGCTGAGTTCAGGACCTGCGTGGATCGGGAGTGTGGCCGAGGCGGCCTTTGCCAGCGGCGACTCCGGTTCGTTGGTGATGGCGACAGTGTAAGCACCCGAGGCCGTGATGCTCTCGGTCATCCGCACGATGTCGGGACTTTTCCCGGACTGTGAGACCGCAATTCCCAAGGCACCCGACGCGGCCACATCGACGCCATAGACAGATTTTACCGAAGGTCCCAGCGATGCCATTGGAAGGCCAAGCAACAGTTCCGAGGCGTACTTCAGATAAGTGCACGCGTGGTCAGACGACCCGCGCGCGACGGACAGAAGGAACCGTGGATTGAGAGCGCGCGCCGCATCTGAGGCGGAGGCGATTGCTGCTGCGCCGTCTGTGAGTAGACGTTCCACCGTGTCGGGGATCTCGTCGATCTCGCGCTTCATTTGGGTGGTCTGAGATGCCATTTTTAAGCCTTTTCAATTCGATAAGCGCAGTTCGGCCACAAAGTCATAGGCGTCGCCGCGATAGATGGATCGGGTAAGCTCGGCAACGCGACCGCTCTCCAGATAGGAGATGCGTTGGATACTGAGCCCGGCGGTGCCTTCGGCAACGCCCAGAAGATCGGCTTCGCGTGGACCGAGGTTGATAGCGGAGATTTTTTGAATGGCTCGCATTGGGCGATTGCCGGAACGTTCGAGGACATCATAGAGCGAGGTGGTCACGTCAATCGGGTTCGGCAGAATATCGAGCGGCAGCGCAGCACGTTCCAGCGCCATGGGCTGACCGCCGGCCTCGCGAAGACGATAAATGCGCGCGACCTGGTCGCGCGAAGCGAGACCCAGCGCCACAACCTCGTCCGGCGACGGCAGGAATATGCCTCGTTCGAGCCATTTGGATGTAGTCTCCAGCCCGCGCCGTTCCATGTCCTCTGTGAACGAGGTTAGGTGCGACAGCGATTGCTCGACCCGCGCAATTTTCTCGCGGACGAATGAGCCAGAGCCCTGCCGTTGTTCGACCACGCCTTCCTTGACCAATTCCTGAATCGCTTTTCGGACAGTGACACGAGAAAGGTCGGTGATGTCCGCGATCTCGCGTTCGGGTGGCAAAGATGAATTCGGAGCGAAAACACCAGTCTCGATCCCGTGCTCCAGCCTGCGGCGGAGTTGCACATAGCGTGGGCCCGCGCTTTGCCCAAGCCAGTCTTCGGGACGCAGAAACTCAGCGACGCTCATTGGCGATCTCCTTGCGAAACTCTTCGGCCAGCGCGATGGCCCCGGTCAGCGGTTCACCTAACGCAGGGACTAGGGCGGACTGCATCTCTTGCGGCAGATAGTTCCGATAGTGCGGGCCTATGCCTCCGGTGAGGCATATGGAGAGGCCCTCGATCCAGCCAAGCTTACGTGAAGTGGCTGCGATGTAGTCGGCGGCGTCCTGGAGTATACCGCCCGCAATCTCGTCGCCCTTTGCTGCACTCTCTGTGACAGCAACAGCCAGAGCTCCCAATTTGGCAGGAGAAGCTGTACCAGCGAATGCAACCACTGCCGGTGCCGCTCCAAACTCTTCGAGCAGGTTGCGTGATA
>CAYPVG010000102.1:0-8810 GCA_964414085.1 uncultured Boseongicola sp.
GGCCATCGCAACGAGGTCGGACGCACGATCGATCAGAACCAGCGGTGCTGTTCGATCAAATGGCCAGCCCGTTTCGCGTTCGATCCAACGCATTCGGACAAGCTCACCGATCCGACCGGGAGTGACGGACATCGCGAACCCACCGAGGAAATGGCGCAGGTTCTGAGTGAGCGAAGTTGGCAATCCCAAACGCCCTGCAAAAAAGTGCCACCGTAAGCCTCGCAGGACGTAGTTCACGAGGCTAAGAGCTAAAAGTCCAATGATTTCAATGGCTGAGAGCCCCTTGATCGCCGCGATCGTCTCCTCCCAACCGGTGGCGAGCGCCAAGCCGACCAAGCCAACCACCACCAAAACGACCAAAGAAATCGTCAGCGCATTTTCACGCCAACGCCGCGACGAGGCCGCGGCGTTATTTGCACGAGGGGGTTGCATTGAATTGCTCATAGTCATTGAGCGTCGATTAGCAACAGATTAGGGCAATATTATGATGCTGTTTCTAAATTATGAACAGTCCGTGCGCCTGATAGAATTGGTGCTTTGGCACGGTCAATCATACGTTAAACGCATCGGCCCAATCCGGATGCTTGGCCCTTTGACGGTTCACAAACGGGCATAGCGGAACGATTTTGAACCCATCCGCGCGGGCATCTTCTACCAGCTTTTCGACTAGCAAGATGCCAACGCCGGTGCCGCGCAGAGAGTCCGGCACGCCTGTGTGATCCGCAATGACAAGCGTGGGTGAGGCGACTGAGAAGGTCAGTTCCGCCTCAGCCCCATCCTGCACCAAAACATAGCGGCCCTTAGAGCCGTCTACTTCTTTAAGGATTTCTGGTGCCATCAGACGATAGTGGCTTCCGTTGCAGCGCGAATGTCATCGTGGCTGACACCATCAGCGCATTCCAGAATATGCAGGCCTTTGTGACCGACCTCGAGAACCCCAAGATTGGTGATGATCAGATCTACGACCGATTTGCCGGTGAGGGGCAACGTGCATTCCTTGAGGAGTTTGCTCTCACCATGCTTGTTGGTGTGGTCCATCACAACAATGACGCGCCCAACGCCCGCAACAAGGTCCATTGCGCCGCCCATGCCTTTGACGAGCTTGCCCGGGATCATCCAGTTTGCGAGGTCGCCCTTTTCACTGACTTCCATCGCGCCAAGGATCGCTGCGGCGATTTTACCGCCTCGGATCATGCCGAAAGACTGTGCGCTGTCGAAGTACGCCGTGCGGCGAAGTTCGGTGATGGTTTGCTTGCCTGCATTGATTAGGTCGGGGTCTTCTTCGCCTTCGAAGGGGAAGGGGCCCATGCCGAGCATGCCGTTTTCAGATTGTAGCGTGATGTCCTTGTCGCCAACGTAGTTGGCTACCAAAGTCGGGATGCCAATCCCGAGATTCACATACATGCCGTCTTCAAGTTCCTGAGCTGCGCGGGCAGCCATCTGATTGCGATCCCAAGGCATTATGCGTCCTCCCGCGTGCGTGTGGTGCGTTGTTCAATGCGTTTTTCGTGCTCGCCCTGAATCAATCGGTGCACGTAGATGCCGGGCAGGTGGATGCCATCGGGATCAAGGCTGCCTGTGGGTACAATTTCTTCGACCTCAGCGACGCAAACTTTGCCACACATGGCGGCCGGCGGATTGAAGTTTCGCGCGGTTTTGCGGAACACGAGGTTGCCTGTTTCATCAGCTTTCCAGGCCTTCACGATGGAAAGATCGGCAAAGATGCCTTCCTCGAGGATATAGGTTTCCCCATTGAATTCCTTATGTTCTTTGCCCTCGGCGATCACAGTCCCCACGCCTGTTTTTGTGTAAAACCCAGGGATCCCGCAGCCTGCAGCGCGCATGCGTTCGGCCAGTGTGCCTTGCGGATTGAATTCAAGCTCAAGTTCACCGGAGAGGTACTGACGCATGAACTCGGCGTTCTCACCAACGTAGGATGAGATCATCTTTCTGACCTGGCGGGTTTGAAGGAGAATGCCGATCCCGAAGTCATCAACGCCAGCATTGTTGGAGGCGAAGGTCAGGTTCTTGACGCCACTGTCTTTGATCGCGTCGAGCAGAAGTTCGGGGATGCCGCAAAGGCCAAAGCCACCTGCCGCAATGAGCATGTCGTCGCGCAACAGACCATCAAGAGCCTCAGTTGCGGAGCCGTAGATCTTTTTCATGAAATCCTCTCCTGCCGATGTTGCGCAAACTTGTGACGTGGGGGGAAGTGAGAGTCAATCGCCGCAGTGCGGCGTAATGTGGGCTATTGCTATCTTGGTACCAAGGTAGTATATGCGCCACATGAAGATTGAACGCGTGCAAACCGGGCTTCGCTTGGAGAAGAGAATTCTGAAGGTCGTGAAAGGCCTTGCAGAGCATTTGGATATGTCTGCGGCTGAGGTCGTGGAAGGCGTGCTTTTGCACGCGTTCGAGGGCAAAGCGCCATTTTCTGAGAAGACAATCGAAAAGATCGAGATGCTTAAGACTGTTTACGAGCTGGAATTGACGGCGACCCAAAGCCATCAGTTGGAAGAATGATGCGAAGTGGTTGCGATATCCTTAACGACCTGATCGGTGATCGGTTGGACCCTGCAGCCTTCTCTCATCGCGATCACGTCGCCGCGGCTGTCGCGGCGTTAGATCGTCATGAATTCTTTGAAGCACTGTCACTTTATGCGGGCGGATTACGTCGGTTGACTGAACGTGCCGGTGTCCCGGAGAAATTCAACGCAACTATCACGATGTGCTTTATGTCGCTCGTGGCCGAAGCGATGGCAGCGTCAGAAGACAAGGACGCGGACAAACTCATCAAAGCTCATCCCGAACTACAAAACATGTCCGCCTTAGGGGTGCGGTTCAAAAAAGGCCGGTTATCTTCCGAAGCTGCGCGTCGCGTCGGACTTTTGCCAGACGCGGCCTAACTGGCCTTTTTCTTTTTCCGAGTGGTCTTGCGCTTACCTTTTTGGGCCGCTTTCGCATCGATCAAGTCAACAGCCTGCGCGATGGTCAGCGCGTCAGGCTCCGTGCCTTCGGGCAAGGTCGCGTTGATTTTCTCCCACTTCACGTAAGGCCCGTATTTGCCGTCCATGATGGAAATGTTGCCACCGCTTTCAGGATGATCGCCCAAATCCTTCAGTGTCTTCGCTTGCCGGCCTCGTCCGCCGCGTGAGGCAATCTTCTCGGCAATAAGTTCGACGGCGCGATTCATGCCGACAGTCCAGACCTCGTCAATGCTATCAAGGTTGGCATTGACGCCGCCCCGGTCCGAGGTGCTTTCCGCGTATTTCAGATAAGGCCCGTAGCGACCGATATTGGCCCAGATAGGAATACCGTCGTCGGGATGGGGGCCGATCTTGCGTGGCAGTGCGAGCAGCTTGACCGCCTCTTCCAGAACCACATCTTCAGGGGCCCATTCCTTGGGAACCGACTGTCGTGGTGGTTTTTTGTTGTCGTCCGTGACTTCGCCGCGCTGAACGTAAGGGCCAAAGCGGCCCTTGTGGACCCAAATCTGATCGCCCTCATCTTCGCCAAGGAGCTTGCCTTCTGGCGGGATGGCACTCGCTTCAGCTTCCGGATTTGGCGGGCCGAAGGGGCGGGTGTAACGGCATTCTGGGTAATTCGAACACCCTATAAAGGCCCCTCCTGAGCGTGCTGTACGCATAGACAGGCGTCCGGCTCCGCAATTCGGGCAGAGACGGGGGTCGCCGCCTTCTTCGGTTGGCGGGAAGAGGTGCGGTTCGAGTACCTCGTTGATCTTCTCCAGCACCTCGGTGATGCGGAGGTCAGCGGTTTCCTCGATCGCCGCTTTGAAATCGCGCCAGAAACGCGACAGCACGTCCTGCCACTCGCGGCTGCCGGCGGTGATGTCGTCGAGCTCTTCCTCGAGGTTCGCCGTAAATTCATAACCGACGTAACGGCGGAAGTAGTTGGTCAGGAAGACGGTGACGAGGCGGCCTTTATCTTCGGGGAACAGGCGGTTCTTTTCTTTCGTGACGTAGCCGCGATCCTGAATGGTGGTCACGATCGAGGCGTAGGTCGACGGGCGACCGATGCCGAGTTCTTCCATGCGCTTGACCAGCGTGGCCTCGGTAAAGCGTGCGGGCGGCTGCGTGAAGTGCTGTTCAGGCGTGACCGATTTCTTGGCTGTCGCGTCGCCTTCGGTGATCTGCGGCAGGCGTTTGTCATCGTCATCCACAACTTCGTCGCGGCCTTCTTCGTACACGCGGATGAAACCATCGAAGAGAACGACCTGGCCAGTCGCGCGTAGTTCAACCTGCCCGTCTTGGCTGCCGATATCGACCGTCGTGCGCTCCATACGCGCGGCCGCCATTTGAGAGGCGAGCGTTCTTTTCCAGATCAGATCGTAGAGCTTTTTCTGGTCGGCATCGCGCAAAGTCAGGCTGTCAGCATCGGCGGCCATATCCGTTGGGCGAATACACTCGTGGGCTTCCTGTGCGTTTTTCGCCTTGTTTTTATAGACGCGGGGCTCGGACGGGACATAGTCGGCGTTGTAGCGCGCCTTGATCGCCTCGCGGGCGGCGGTGACCGCTTCTGGCGCCATGTCGATACCGTCTGTTCGCATGTATGTAATGTGACCGGCCTCGTAGAGGCGCTGAGCGACCTGCATGGTCTGGCGGGCGCCAAAGCCGAACTTACGGCTGGCTTCCTGCTGGAGGGTGGAGGTCATGAACGGCGGGGACGGGTCGCGTGCGGCGGGCTCGGCCTCGACGCGCTTGGCGGTCAGATCGCGGCTTTGTATCGCCTGGACGGCCAATTCGGCAGCGGTAGCGTTCGGGATATCGAACTTGTCCAGCTTCTTGCCGCCGAGGACCGTCAGGCGGGCTTCGAAGTCTTGGCCGCGTGGCGTGGTGAGCACGGATTTGACCGACCAGTATTCCTGCGCCCGGAACGCTTCGATTTCCATCTCGCGTTCTACGATGAGGCGGAGGCAAACCGACTGCACGCGACCGGCCGAACGTGCACCCGGCAGCTTGCGCCAGAGCACGGGCGACAAGTTGAATCCGACGAGATAGTCGAGCGCGCGGCGGGCGAGATAGGCCTCGACCAAATCCTCATCCACTTCCCGCGGATTTTGCATCGCCTCGGTGACGGCGGATTTGGTGATGGCATTAAAGACGACGCGGCTGACGGGCGTGTCTTTCTTCAATGCCTTGCGGGCGCGCAGCGCTTCCTCAAGGTGCCAGCTGATCGCTTCGCCTTCACGATCGGGGTCGGTCGCGAGGATCAGCTCGGGGTCGTCCTTCAGGGCGTCGGCAATGGCTTTGACGTGCTTTTTCGAATCGGAGGCGACCTCCCATTTCATCGAAAATTCTGCATCAGGATCGACCGAACCGTCTTTCGGAGGCAGGTCGCGGACGTGACCGTAACTTGCCAGAACGGTGTAGTTGTCGCCCAAATATTTGTTGATTGTCTTCGCTTTAGCTGGGGATTCGACGACGACAACGGGCATAAAACACCTTTCAGGAAACCGGGGGCCTTGGCGGCGGAACATGTGGGGGCGGATATCACATTGTCAACGGCGCTTGTGGTCAGAGCGGCGAAATGATGCGGGCCGGCGTGATATTTTGGGATCAGCTTTTCCGTCTGAGAAGTCCGCCAGCGTCGCGGATGATCTCGCCTGATAACTCGAGTGCAGCAATCTCGGGGAGGAGGGTTTGGGCGGCGATTTTGAGGTCGCGGATGACATCATCTTCGGGGACGGGCGATGGGCCAATGCGGTCGAGGATTTGTGCGTGGAGCCCTTTGATGTCGGCAGGTACGGCTGGCGTCGGGGCGGATGTCGGCGGTGCTTTCTGCGACCGCTGAGCGGGGCGTTCGAGAGCTTCAATGACGTCTTTTGCAGACCTGACCAGGACGGCACCATCACGAATCAGATTATTGCAGCCTGCGGCACGTGCGTCGAAAGGGTGGCCGGGCACAGCCATAACTTCGCGACCTTGTTCCAGGGCGCAAGTGGCTGTGATTAAGCTCCCAGATTTCGCGGCCGCTTCGATGACGATGGTAGCTTGCGCGAGGCCGGACACGAGGCGGTTGCGGCGTGGGAAATGGCGGGCGTGTGGTCGTTGATGGATCGGCATCTCGCTGATCCTTAGGCCATTTTCCTGGATTTCCTGCGCAAGAACTGTGTTCTCGGTGGGATACACGACATCCACGCCGCCAGCCATGACAGCGATTGTCCCGGTCTCCAGAGACGCGATGTGCGCCACGGTGTCGACGCCGCGCGCGAGGCCGGAGGAAATAGTGAATCCGTGAGAGCCGAGGTCGGTGGCGAGTTTGCGGGCGGTGCGGGTGCCCAAGGAAGACGCATTGCGGGCGCCGACGATGGCGAGAATTGGTGCCTGTAGCAGTGTGGTGTCGCCGAGCGCCCACAAAATTGGAGGTGGATCGGGTATGTTCATCAGGGCCGGTGGATATTCGGCCGATCCGTAAGCGATTGGTGTAACACCGGCTATGTGGGCGCCTTCCCATTCGCGTAACGCGTCATCTCGTGAGGCTGGTTCGTAGTCGTCAATGCCCGCTTCTGCGGCGACGCCTGGCAGCGCCGCAAGCGCGGCTTCCGCAGTTTCGTGCTCATCTAACAATCTGAAAAACGTGGAAATTCCCACCCTGCGTGATCGCAAGAGGCGGAGCCAGTGGAGCCACTCTTCCTCTGTGAGGGGTGGGGTGAGAGGGTGGGTGGAAGGGATAAAATCCTTGGCCATCCTGTCTCCGCCTTCTTGCTGAAGTCGGTTATCGGCAAACTCAGTTAATGCCGAATTAATGATGAATTTTATCGAACTCGCTATTTTTGGGGAGGTCCAAGACGTCGCTCCGTTCCGAACTTTTCGTTTGCTGCGCGCGCGATGTGATGGCTGAGTGATGGGCGCGACCCACGTTCGGATTCACCAAAAATTACTGATTATGAACACCAAAACACCAATCGGTACTACGTCGGTAACACGTCGGTATTGCGTCGGTGGATGCGTTCGCAGGTATGCGGATTAACGCAACGTTCGCACGTGGAAACCGTTTTATTAAACTCATTGATTAATTAACAGTTTGGTTTAATAGTGAGTCGTATGACCACATCCGATGCTCTCGACGCCGCATTCGCGGCCCTTGCCCACCCGGCCCGCCGCGCGATTCTGGCGCGGCTTGCGGAAGGCGAGGCGACGGTCAACGAGTTGGCGGAACCGTTCGATATGAGCCTGCCGGCGGTTTCGAAGCACATTCGGGTTTTGGAAGACGCCGGTTTCATATCACGAGGCCGGTCAGCTCAGTTTCGACCATGTCGCATTGAGGCAGAGCCTCTTGAGATCGTCGCGACGTGGACAGAGCAATACCGTGCAGTCTGGGGTCGTCGCTTCGACGCTATGGCGCGCGCACTGGATGCAGAAAAGGGAGAAGAGACATGAACGACGACATGAGTTGGGTGCGGATCGAGCGCCATTTTAATGCATCCGTTGAGGCGGTCTGGGCGATGTGGACAGATCCGGCGAAGTTCCAAAGCTGGTACGGCCCTATGGGGATGTCGGTTCCGGTCGCCGAGATGGACGTCGCCGTTGGTGGCACTCGTAAGATTTGCATGGAGATGAAAACGCCCGAACGCACGATGTCGATGTGGTTTACCGGCGAGTACCGTGAAATCACCGCTCCGACACGGCTGGTTTACACAGAAAGCATGTGTGACGCAGACGGGAACATTATTTCACCGGCCAGTATGGGGATGCCTGACGGCACGCCCGAAGTGACAGAAGTAATCGTCGAGCTTGCAGAAGTCGATGGCGGTACGCGGATGGTCATGACCCATATGGGTGTACCTGCAGGTACCCCGGGTGAGGGTGGCTGGATGCAGGCATTTGATAAACTGGCGGGTGCTTTGGGGTAAGCCCTGCCCAGCGTCTTCAGAATTTCAGCTGGTACGTGGGTGCCTGGTCGTCACCGTTTGTCCCGGGCACCTTCACGAAGCGGCCCTGCGGGGGTGGAGCGGCACGCGTGTCTTTTGTAGCAACAGAGTTACCTGGCTTGGCGGCATAGAAGTACGCCGTCATATGTCCGCCCAGGCTGCGGTTGTAGAGAGCACGTTTATCGCGAATCCAGGCTTCCATCTGGGGATTGTCGAAGCGCGCCAGATACATCTCGAACCAAGAGAAATACTGTTTGTCCTTGCGATACTTGTACGAAATGTCTGACGTTCCAGAGAATTGCGTGACGGTTTTTGGGTTGGCGATGATGCGGTTATTCAGGGCGATCAGGTGGTGAAGCGTCTGGCCTTTGATCTCGAGGTCAAACATGGGGTAGCCCTGCTGTTCTGCAAGATGCGCGATCATAGCGAGATACATTACGGCGTAATTCTGGTAATGCGCGGCGAGTTCTCCGCGCTTCATTTCCAGCGGTAGGGCCCCTTCTCGCGTTGCATGGTCGAGGGCGGAGAAGACTGCTCCGCAGCCTTCGCGGAAAAGCTGGTCATTGTTGGCGATGATGCCGATGATCGTGGCGTAGACGCAGCGGCGGTAATAGTGGTTGTTGCAACACGTGCCATTGGGTTCGCCACGTTTGTCGAAGTGATTGCGCGCGACGCGCACCAGCCATTCGTTAATGTATGCAATGTCCGGTTCGCGATCTGGAATGTCGGGCCGGACGGCTGCGATGGCAAACCCGATGGCAAAAAGGGTGGATTCGATCTGATACCAACCCTGTTTGCTTTGCTGCTGCTTATATCCGAATTTGGAAAGAGCGTTTCTTTCCGCCCATTGGCGCACGAGCGCGATCAGGCAGTCCGCATGACGACGATCGCCGGTCATCAGGTTGGCAGCCGCAAGGCT
>CAYPVG010000103.1:0-3995 GCA_964414085.1 uncultured Boseongicola sp.
GAGATCACCGGCAAGCTCCGCCCCGGTGTCACGGCCAAAGACATTACACTGTCGGTCATCGGCGAAACCGGCACCGCTGGCGGCACCGGCTACGTAATCGAATATTGCGGTGAAGCGATCCGCGATCTGTCGATGGAAGGCCGCATGACCGTCTGCAACATGGCGATCGAAGGGGGTGCTCGCGCCGGTCTCATCGCGCCAGACGAGAAAACCTTCGAATACGTCAAAGGCCGTCCGCATGCGCCGAAAGGGGCTGCATGGGAAGCTGCGTTGGCTTACTGGCAGACACTCTTCTCCGACGATGATGCCCATTGGGACAAAGTCGTTACGATCAAAGGCGAAGACATCGCGCCGGTCGTAACATGGGGCACCAGCCCGGAAGACGTCCTGCCTATAACCGCCGAAGTACCGTCGCCTGAAAGCTTTGAAGGTGGCAAAGTCGGCGCCGCACAACGCTCCATCGACTACATGGGTCTGACCGCCGGTCAGAAGCTTTCGGACATCGAGATCGACACTGTCTTCATCGGGTCCTGCACCAACGGTAGGATCGAAGACCTTCGCGCAGCCGCAGAAGTCGTCAAAGGCAAGAAGGTCGCCGTGAAGCGTGCCATGGTCGTACCAGGCTCCGGCCTCGTACGCGCGCAAGCCGAAGAAGAAGGCTTGGCCGACATCTTCCGCGAAGCAGGCTTCGAATGGCGTCTTGCTGGATGTTCCATGTGCCTCGCCATGAATCCCGACCAGCTCGCTCCCGAAGAGCGTTGCGCCTCGACCTCGAACCGCAACTTTGAGGGCCGCCAGGGCTTCAAAGGCCGCACGCATTTGATGTCACCGGGCATGGCAGCGGCTGCTGCGATCACAGGAAAACTCACCGATGTGCGGGAGCTGATGTAATGGAAAAGTTCACCAAACTCACCGGGGTCGCGGCTCCAATGCCGTTGGTCAATATCGACACCGACATGATCATCCCCAAGCAGTTCCTTAAGACGATCAAGCGCACCGGTCTCGGCGCAAACCTCTTTGACGAGATGCGCTTTGACCGTGAAGGCAACGAAATAGAGGATTTCGTACTGAACCAGTCCGCTTACCGCGGCGCGGAAATCCTGGTGGCTGGCGATAACTTCGGCTGTGGGTCAAGCCGCGAACACGCTCCATGGGCGCTGCTCGATTTTGGAATTCGTTGTGTGATTTCAACGTCTTTTGCGGACATCTTCTACAACAACTGCTTCAAAAACGGCATCCTGCCAATCGTCGTCAGCCCGGAGGATCACGAGAAGCTGATGGACGACGCAGAACGCGGTGCTAACGCAACGCTCACCGTCGATCTTGAAAGCCAGACCATCACCGGCCCAGATGGAGGCGAGATCGGTTTCGAAGTCGACGCATTCAAAAAGCACTGTCTGCTGAACGGTCTCGATGACATCGGCCTGACGCTCGAAAGTGCGGCAAGCTCAATCGACAGCTTTGAAGCAGAAATGGGCACCAAGCGCCCTTGGGTCTAAATCTCAAGTAAGCACAAGATGTTGGGCCATTCCTCGGGATGGCCCTTTTTTGTTGCCAATTTGATGCAAAGTCGCACCAATCCGAACACGAAAATGCCCGAATAACCCAGCAAAGTTAATGGGTTGTTGCCGCAGCTGGGGAAAGAAGGCAAAAATTGGGCAAAATTGAGGCGATCCGTCACAATCGACGGAATACAAAACAAAAAGGTCCGAACTCACTAGGTGGTTCAGGACAGGTCAAGGGGCGTAACCGGTGATACTCCGGCTGGCAGGGGCAATCTTCCGCGCTTTATGTGTTGTGGTTCTTTTGGCCACGCCATCGCTATTGCTTCCCGGTATGACAACCGACACTGCCCAGATCGTCACTCTCATTGCTCTCTTTGGTGCAGCACTCACGTTCTTTGAATACGCTTCGACATATCCAGGACTCGTTGAGTTTCGTGACGCACCGCCGTTTAATCGCATTCGGTTCATCTCGCTGCTTTCGACCGTTCTTTTCCTTGCATTGCTTGCAAGGGGCCAGGTCGAACCGTCCGCGCTGACCGCAATTGTTCAAGATGTGGGCAGCACAGTCGGGGAAGTCATTGATTTCCCATATTCGCCAGTGCGCCTTGTCGTTCTGATGCTCCCAGCCGATACGTCTCAAACTCACATTGAGCTTGTGCGGAATTCAGCTGGTATCAGCTATCTCATCTCTCTGGTGACTCTGGCCCTGTTCATAATCCTGCAGCGCGTACGTCGCTGGCCGCTCAGAAACGGGTCCTTCAATGTTTGGGTGAACCTTCCGACATTCGATCCCACCGCGGGTGGAGACGTGGTCGAACGCCTCGAAAGAGATGCCCGTTTTAACATTGCATTAGGTTTTTTGCTGCCATTCCTGACCCCAGCCGTGATTACTTCGGCCACATCGCTCTTCGGATCGGTGTCGCTGGAGAACCCACATACGTTGATCTGGACGGTTGCCGCATGGGCCTTTTTGCCTGCTTCACTCTTCATGCGTGGCATCGCCATGGGCCGGATCGCGTCCATGATCACCGAGAAACGCCAACGCTCCAAAAGAGACGACGAAGCCAGCGGTGGCTTGGTGCCTGCTTAAGTATCTTCCTGTCGGCAAGTCAGGCGCTTGCTGCGGACGTCCGCATCGCGATCTTCCACGCAGAGCTCTCAAGGGATGGTCCAGGCCTATTACTGCGCGCCATTCTGAGCGGAGATGACCCGCAAGTGAGCGCTGTTAAGAACGTCATCTCCGAAGCCGCGCCAGACGTTCTTGTATTGGCAGACGTTGATTACGACGCCGACAATCTGGCACTGAACGCGCTTGCAGATGCTGTTGGCTCGTATCCCTTTAGGTTCGCCCGCGCACCAAACCGAGGCATGCAAACGGGCTTCGATACGGACCGAGATGGAAGATTTGGCGAGCCTGAAGATGCACAGGGCTATGGGCGATTTTCGGGCGACGGCGGGCTCGCCATTTTATCAAAGTTCCCGATTATTGAAGATCAAGTCGTTGACCATTCGGACGTACTCTGGACGTTGGCTGCCAACAACAACGCGCCAAAAGGAACCGACATCAATCAACGCCTTTCGACAACGGCGCACTGGCGGGTTCCAATTCAAATCACTGACGGTGAACCGCTCCATTTGCTGACGTGGCATGCCACCGCACCTGTCTTTGACGGACCAGAAGACCGAAATGGTTGGCGCAACCACGACGAAGCAGCGTTCTGGCTGAACTGGCTCGATCAATCGCGCCACGACATTCCACTTGTTCTCGCAGGGATCGCCAACATCGATCCAAGTGACGGAGAAGGGCGCCGCGATGCGCTTCGAGCGCTTCTCGATCACCGAAGACTCCAAGACCCTCTGCCAATGAGCTCGGGCGGCGCCACGTCACCTGATAGCGGAGTGAACGAAACTCACAAGGGCAACTCTGCGCTCGACACGGTGGACTGGCCGGATGAGGGGAGAGGGCCCGGCAACCTTAGGGTTGCCTATGACTTGCCTTCCGCTGAGCTGACTATCCTAAATAGCGGAGTGCTTTGGCCTAAAGATGCAACCTCGTCACTCGGCCGCGACGTGCGCGCTGCTTCTCGGCATAGGCTTGTATGGGTCGATCTGAGACTTCAGCGCAATTGAAATGGCTTCGTCAGCCTGCGTCATCTGAAAATCGGGCAGGATCGCATCAAACCGCGTCCCGTCGATGTAATGCGGTTTCGACCAAAGATAGCGCATCTCTGCCAAATGACGCCCCATCGGCCAGACTAGACCCGCTAGGTGTATGGCCAACCAAGGAAACGAACGCATTTTCAAAGGACGAACGGCCTCGGCCTCGCAGAGCTGGCGTAACTCCTCTAAAGACAAGGTCAGGCCCGAAAAGGGGATATCCTCGAACTGCTCAAGCTCACGGCGCTTCTCTGCCAGCAACACAGAAGCACGTGCCATATCGGGTAGGTACGCCCAAGCATGTATTGCATCGTGGCTTCCGGGGGCCACGAA
>CAYPVG010000104.1:0-4298 GCA_964414085.1 uncultured Boseongicola sp.
GCAATGTTAATTGGCGGCGGCGGGGCCACTGGTGGCGGTGGAGCTTGCTCCACCGGCTCTGGCGGTGGCGGCTCGTCCTCAGGCTCGGGTGGTGGCGGCTCTTCGATATCGATGGTTGTGACGCGTTCGACGACTTTCTTCGCCGCTTCGATCGCCAAACCACTGATAAACAGGTAGCCGACAAAGACGTGAATAAGCGCCACCACGACGATAGCGATGATACGATTGCCGCTAGTTTGTTGGTCAGCGTAAGCCATCCAGTCGCTTTCTCTCCATTCCTTCGTCAGACGAATGCCCGACAATGAAGGCCCTGCAAACATTGAAAGAGTTTGCAGTTCCTCAACTTTCATTTCACTTCTGACCGGGCAGCCCAAAACAACCCGGTAAAATCGCAGATCGCTTCATCGCTCTCCACGATAAAGCCTGAACGTCTTGGTCCCCAAATTCGTTCAGGCCAGAACCTGCGCTTTAACGGCCAAGCTAGTCGCAGGCAAACGCTTTATCGGTTAATTAATGATTCAGCGGCCTTCGGTTGGGGTGCTAAGGCGAGTAGGAACCGGAAGATTAGATCGAAGAATCCCGGCCAGCAATCGCGATAGATTGATGTACATTGAGGCATTTTCATGTTTTCTTACAAATACTTAATACCATTTGCTTTCGCGCTGGCCACCGTGGGATCAGCAGCGGCGCAGGAAAACGAAGCCATGCCGGAGTCTTCGCTCACTTACGCTGACCTTGTCGCACTGTCCGATCCGGCAGAGCTTGTTCTGCGTGCTCAGATTCGCCGACAGATTGTGCTGGAGCCAGAGCGGGCAGTCGGCGTGACGCCCGGATTCGTGCGCTTATATATAGAGGCAGAGACGTTGGCTTTGATCTCGGGCAACGCACCGGTTGGCGAATCGCTGCGCTACCTAATCGATGTGCCGCTCGATTCGCGCGGCCGGGCTCCCAAGCTGAAGAAACAGGAAGTCTTTCTCTTCGCGCGGACCGTCGCCGGCCGCCCGGGCGAGCTGCAGCTCGTCAGTAAAGCGGGCCAGCAATTGTATAACCCGATGCTGGAACAACGCATGCGTGCAGTGCTTGGCGATCTTGCTGCGCTTGACGCGCCGCCCGTGATCACCGGCGTGCGCGATGCACTCTCGGTTGCGGGGAACTTGGTGGGCGAATCAGAGACGCAGATATTCCTGGAGACGCAAGGCGGTGCGCCGGTCTCGATCACAGTATTGCGTCGCCCGGGCCGCCCGGCAGCCTGGGGCGTTTCCTGGGGAGAGATAATCGACCAGTCTGCCCGCCCGCCTGCACCAGAGTCGATCGAATGGTACCGCTTGGCCTGTTCGCTGCCAGCCCGCTTGCCAGAAGAAGCCAATCTTGCGCAGGGCAGCGCTGTTCGCGCACTGGCGGCGCGCGATTATGCTTTAGTAATGGGAGCGCTCGGCCCCTGCGCGCGGACAATCCCGAGCGTGTAAGGCAAGCTTGGGCGAAGAGGTTCTAGACAGCTAACAAGACAAAGTGTTTCCCACTTGCGGGCAAGCCGCGCTAGGGGCTGAAGCAACATGTCTGAACCATTCCGCTACACCTTTCGCGTGCGCTATGCAGAAGTCGATCCGCAATCGGTCGTCTTCAACTCGCGCTATCTTGAATATGCCGACGTACTGGTCACGGAGTTTTTCCGCGATGCCGGGACGCGCGGCATGCCCGCTGATATGGAGTTTCACGTCCGCCGGGCGGAAGTCGACTACGTCGCACCGATCCGGCTCGATGAGTTGATCGAAGGGCGGATGACAGTCTCGCGTATTGGCAATTCCAGCATGGAACAGCGCATCACGCTGCACGGTGCAGACGATGGGTCGTTGCGTGCTGAGATCACCCTCGTCGCAGTTATGGTTGATTTGCCTACTGGCAAGCCGGAGCGCATTCCCGACAGTGCGCGCGCAGCCTTTGGCCATCCGGTTGAGGAGCATGCCAATGGCTAAGCCTCTGCGAATCGGATTGGCGGGATTGGGCACGGTCGGGGTCGGAGTTATCCGCCTGATCGAGACTAACCGCGGCCTGCTGCAAGCCCGCGCGGGCTGCGAGTTGCAAGTCACCGCTGTTAGTGCGCGCGATGCCGCGCGAGATCGCGGGGTCGATCTTTCGAACTACGCATGGGAAGATGACATGCGCACTCTGGCTGCGCGCGACGATGTCGATGTCGTGGTTGAGCTTGTCGGAGGGTCGGAAGGGGCAGCGCTCGAGCTTGCGCAGGCGACGCTTGATGCTGGCAAACCTTCACGATGCCAGCTCTTGCAAGAGATAAGTTTAGAGTTTGCTTGAAAGCACTTACAGAATATCCGAAATTTATCTCTTTTCAGAAGTCGACAATTGGTTGAAATTCTATTGAATTCACTGAAGGCGTGGCGCTTGTTGCACTGGATGGAAGCGCTTGTTAGTCCCTCTTGTGAACCCCTACTTATGACATGCGTATTTTTGCTTTAACGTTCGTAGTTTTGCGCCAAGCCATGGAGGCTTCTCCAGGTGAAAAAGCTCGCTTCCATAGTACGGCATTTTGCTTCTCACAGACAGGTACCGCAACTAAAACAAAGGAGACCCAAATCACAGTGTCTGCTGCCCTTTGAAAGGATGCAATAGGGACAATGCAGATCACTTGACAATTCCTGGGCTCAAAGTGCTCTGTATGTTGAGTGGTTTTGTGCTGTGCATGATCATGGGGTGACACACCATCATTGAGCGATGGATGTTGAGTGCAATGCAACATAATGATAAAACCAGATGCCCTGTGCACCACAGGAGAGCTCAGGGTTGAGGTAAGTCACTAGTGAAAGTGCTACCTACATAGGTCTTCGTAGGAATCCTGAATGCTTCTAAAATAATAGCAGTTTCCCATGTGATTCTTTCATAAAGTCCTCTCTATTGACAAGAAGTATGAGACTAGCTAGTGACTACTTCCCAGCAACCAATACAAACAATATGGAAGGCTCTGCTTTGATCTTCTACGGACCCTTAATAGTTCAAACCTACAGATATGCACAGATCAGGACTTGTGTTTGGACTTTGGCACGGATTGCGGGTGGTATTGAATTGTTCGATTTCAATGCACGGCTCAACAAACGCGGAAAGCAAAATGGCATGCCCACTTTGGATAGTCATCAATCCTGAACTACCTTTCCCGTTCTGCTGCCTTCGTATTACGATGCCTGTGTCAGCGGTGTCATCATATCAGCGTTTCAGCTGGTCGTTCAAACGATTACAACGGCAAGCAGGAAAACGCCTTTGCTTTCAATTGCTCTCACGTACGCTGTGCGATACCATTAGCTGCTCTCTTCGAGAGCTGAGGCAAACCGTTACGTTTCACGCCTTGAGCAGCTTGCCTCTCCGTGTCGTTGCGCGGTAGCAGCTCATGACGATCGACAAACAAACTCTTTATACGAAGATAGCTTGCACAATCCAGAATGTTTATTGCCAAGCAAGGATTCTGATCAAAAGGATACCCAACTGCATGCAACAGAAAGGATTCCCAAGGATCTCGCTCTCCGGATATGTCGAATATTGAATCTTCAGGCTTTCCATTTCAATATTAATAGTCACACCGCTGCTTCTGAGAGTATGGTGGCCAATTGTTCGAACGAGTAGAGCCACAGAAAGCAAACCCCTTCTTTCCTTGAAAATGTGAACGAAGCGCATCCATCTGTCTTCTTCGATCTTATTCTACATGCCTCACAGAGACAATCAATCTTGCCGCTTCTAAGGGTGATAGGTTTGTTATCTTCAGCCGTTTTATTGAGGGGTACCTTTGATAATACTAAAGCCGACGTAAAAATCAATACCATGAGTGCACACACTCCCCACAGCAGTGACGATTGCTCGTGTAGCAGAATTGCCGACAAGCAAAACGGTGCCAGATGCCCTCCCAAATCAGAATAGGCAAAGAAATGATCCTTATACCCTTTACCTGCAATTCCCCGCAGGTTGTTGAGCGAAGAATTTAGTATTTCAATGACTTGAGCGTAGGAATGATGTTTTAGTTGTAGGGCGTATATGTGAACAATGATGTGGTAGATTTGCATGGTTAAGATAATCGCAAACGAGCATATTGTCGGTGCATATGCACGATAGTTGTAGTCGCTCGTTGAGATGTATTCGTCATCGCCTCGGCTGCTATTAAAGGCAAGCCAACTTAGTTGGAAGAACCAAATCAACCCAACAAAGCTTGTAACGACATCGAAACCAACTCCAACAATTATCGATAGCAAGTATGTGTCGTTTAGTGCCCCTAACACGACAGCACTGTGGCTGATCAC
>CAYPVG010000105.1:0-3453 GCA_964414085.1 uncultured Boseongicola sp.
ACTCTGGCGCAGTCGACGAGATGAAAGCCTTTGCTGAAGCACACGACATTCCGGTTATCGAGACGATTGCCGGGCGCGCGAACCTCGTAAATGATTACGCGCTGAACATCGGTCCGGTTGGCGTAACTGGGTCTGACAGTGCAAACGCGGTCGCTGAGGCTGCGGACGTTATCCTGTCGGTTGGATGTCGCCTGCAAGACTTCACAACTGGCTCCTGGACAGCGTTTGCGAAGGACGCCCGCCTAATTTCGCTGAACGCCGCGCGCCATGACGCGGGCAAACATAAGTCCTTGCCGGTCGTTGGCGATGCGAAGCTGGGTCTGAACCTTCTTGCCGAAGCAATGGGTGGATATAAAGCGCCTGCGACCTGGGTTCAGTTCGCCAAAGACGAACGCACAAAATGGAACGCCTACGTTGCCGAGAACGTCAAACCTGGCAATCGTCCAAACTCCTACGCGCAAGCCATCGGGACTGTGAACGCACTTTGCGACAAGCGTGATCGCGTCGTGGCCGCCGCCGGTGGTCTTCCGGCAGAGGTGACGGCGAACTGGCGCACACTCGATGTTGGCACAGTAGATGTAGAGTTCGGTTTTTCCTGCATGGGCTATGAGATCGCTGGTGGCTGGGGCGCACGGATCGCTCAGTCCGAGAAAGAACCAGACTCGGATACGATCATTTTCACGGGCGATGGCTCCTACATGCTAATGAACTCTGACATCTACTCGTCTGTTCTTACACAGAAAAAGATGATCATTCTTGTGCTCGACAACGGTGGCTTTGCAGTGATCAACAAGCTACAAAACAACACCGGCAACGAAAGCTTCAACAACTTGCTCTCTGACGCGCCAACGATCCCCGAGGCTTTCGCAGTCGACTATGTCGCCCACGCTGCTTCGATGGGGGCTAACGCGGTTTACGCGGACAACTCCGAACAACTCGCCGAAGCTTTCAAGGCCGCCAAAGCCGCGGACAAAACATCGGTCATCGTGATGAACGTGGATGCCTATGAGGGATGGACAACTGAAGGCCACACATGGTGGGAGGTCGGCACGCCGCATGTCACGGAAAATCCGAAAGTGCGCGAGAAGCATCTGGAATGGGAAGAGAGCCGCTCCAAACAGCGCAAGGGCGTATGATGGACGTCATTGAGGGCATCAAGAAGAACAACTTTGTGGTTGTTGGGCGGGTTGGCATCGATTTCACGCCGGACGCGGGCATCGCGATCGAGGACGCTTCGACTGTGATGGTGGCTATGGGAGGCTCGTCGGCGAACATTGCGGCCGGTTTGGTGAAGTTCGGCTCAAAGGCCGCGCTTGTCACACGCGTGTCCGATGACGCAATCGGTCGTTACTGCGTCAATCAACTTAACCGCTACGGCGTGGATGCGACCCATGTGAAGCCAATTGCCGGAGAGTTCCGCAATTCACTCGCCGTCTATGAAACCAGGCTGGAAAACCACAATTCCGTCATCTATAGGAACGGCGCTGCCGACTTTCAAATGTCCATGGAAGACGTTGAAGCGGTTGATTATTCTCAGTTCGGCGCCCTGATTACGGCCGGCACAGTGTTTGCAGCGGAGCCGTCGCGCTCCGCCGCGTTCCGGGCCTTTGAGTTGGCGAAGGAGGCTGGTCTCCCGATCATCTTCGACGTGGATTACCGCCCCTACAGCTGGCCCTCACCTCAAGTCGCCGAAGACGTGCTCTCACGCGCAGGCGCCATGTCGGATGTCATCGTGGCAAACGACGAAGAGTTCGGGTTCATGGCGGGCGGTATCGAGAAAGGCCTCGAAAAAGCGCGGGAATTGGCCAACTCCACAGCGAGTATCGTGGTCTATAAAATGGGCCATCTCGGCGCGATCACCTTCGCAGATGGTGAAGAAACGCAAAGCGGTATCTATAAAGTTGACGCGCTGAAACCCACTGGTGCAGGCGACAGCTTCATGGCTGGTTTTATCGCCTCTATCGCAGAGGGTCGCGCTCTCAACGAGGCCGTTATGCGCGGTTCCGCCTGTGCAGCCATCGTGGTGGCGAAACCGGGATGCGCGCCCGCGATGCCTAACACAGAACAACTTGAGGCGTTTCTTGCGTCCCACCCCGGGCCATCGGTCCCTGACGTGATCTGAGAAGGAAGACACATGCACATCGCCCCTTATGACAATCAGAACAAGCCTATTGTCGACGTGGATGACGCCTTGGTGCCGCTCAACTACTTCAACATTGTAAAGCTTAAGAAGGGTGAGAGCTTCGGCTATTCGGTTCCCGGGTATGAGACCTGCATTGCACCCGCGACGGGGTTGATCGACGTTCAGGTCAATGGCTTTGAAGCCACGAACCTCGGTGGACGCGGCGTCGATGTTTGGGATGGCGAACCGGAAGGTGTCTACGTTCCGACCGGTATGGAAGCGACCTTCACGTGCCTGTCCGACACCGCGGAAATCTTCATCGCTGGAGCAAAGTACGACAAGGTTCTTGAACCGTTCGCCGTGCGCGAGAACGAAATTGATTTCGTGCAGTACGGCTCCGACGACACCAAAACACATCGCAAAATCAAACACATACTGGGACAGAAGCAACATGACCGCGTCGGGCGTTTGCTGGTGTCCGAGCTGTTTACGGTCGGTGCGGGTGGCTGGTCTGGCTTTCCAAGCCACAAGCACGACACTGACCGTCTGCCAGATGAGACGCGCCACGACGAGACTTACAACTTCCGCTTCAAGCCAAACTATGGCTCGGGACTTCAGATGCTGCAGCGCGTCGATAACGAGCCCGGCGATGCTTATCACATCGTCGATGGTTCAACGATTTGCATCGACAAGGGCTACCATCCCTGCTGTGTCCTGCCCGGCTACGAGATGTACTATTTCACCATCCTCGGCGGCCTCAGCCAGCGCAGCCTCAAGCAGTACTTCCAGCCGACGCATGAAGAACAATTGCATACCATTCCCGGCATTCTCGACATGGTGGCAAAGTTCAAATGACACTGGCCACACTGGAAGAGGTGCTTCAACCGGCCTTGCGGGGCGGTTACGCCGTGGGCGGTCTGGTGACGTTGGGATGGGAAGATATGCGCGCCTATGTG
Organism: uncultured Boseongicola sp.; assembly: GCA_964414085.1. Lineage (GTDB taxonomy): Bacteria > Pseudomonadota > Alphaproteobacteria > Rhodobacterales > Rhodobacteraceae > Boseongicola. The sequence goes on from CAYPVG010000105.1 coordinate 3,079, forward strand.
GACGCGGCAGAAGCCGAAGGCCTGCCCGTGATCCTTCAGGCTGGTCCTTCCTGCCGCGCGCACACGCCCCTGCCCGTTCTGGGCGCAATGTTCCGCAATCTGGCCGAGCGTGTTTCTGTCCCGGTCGTGGCGCATCTCGATCATGGGTACACCTTTGAAGACTGCAAAGAAGCGCTCGAGTCCGGCTTCACATCGTTGATGTTTGACGGCTCACGCAAGCCGCTGCAGGAAAATATCGACGAGACAGCGCGCATCGCCGAAATGGCGCATGGCGCAGGCATCTCTTGTGAAGGTGAGATTGGATTTGTCGGCTATTCTGACGGCGAAGCATCCCATGGCACGGAACCAGATGAGGCCGCGAAGTTCGCCCAAGAC
>CAYPVG010000106.1:0-3166 GCA_964414085.1 uncultured Boseongicola sp.
TCGATCATTTTCGAGCCCACTCTAACAATAAGACCGCCGATGAGGCTTTCATCGACGGTGACATTCATTTTGACTTCTTTACCAACAGACGACTTCAGCGTTGCTGCCAGTTTGGCTTGCTGATCGTCGCTAAGTTCACGTGCCGTGCTCACGTCGGCAATAACTTCGCCTTTGTCTTCGCGGATCATCGCCATCAAGGCGCTTCCCACTTGAGGCATCGTGAAGAGACGGCGCTTGGAGGCCATCAGCCGCAAGGCATTCGCCAAGGTCGCGCTGACGCCAAGCTTTTCTGCGACGGCACCGATGGCGGCGCTTTGCTCGTTGCGCGAATAAACCGGGTTTGAAATCAAGTCGCGAAGCTCGGCGCTTTCGGCAAGCGCGTCATCGAACGCGTTTACGTCGCTTTCGAGTTTATCAAGTTCGCCGGCTTCCTTGGCCAGATCGAAAATTGCCAACGCATAACGTTCGGCAATTCCGGTCGAGATAGACGATGATTCTGACACGAGACCCCTTCCGCGTTTCTCACTCTATCGATGCGGTTCAATGACTTTTCAGCATTCTGTCCCGCGTTCGCCAAGCGCGGCCCAAAAAGACCGCCCGGCAAAATCAGCGGTGATGTAGCAGACAGGTTTTCACCCGGCAACCGGGAATCCGCGATTGGTTGTATGGGACCGATTGAACAAAATCAGACACTTAGCAAAAGGTGCGACGGTTTGCGCGTTCTCAGGGAGGAAAAAAGCCAGAATTGAAACTGTTTCGATGCGCGAGTCAGTCAATTCTTCGGTCAAATTGGCTTGGCTCCGGGTTGTTTTAGACCATCCAAAACTCTGAGCGGGCGGCGGACCGCCTCGCTTAGTCCGGGACGCGGCGGTGCCGGGACTTGCTTCTTGACTTCGACCATCAAAACACCACCCGCAAAGCGGTTGGACACTTTGCGACCAAGCTGTTCCCAGACAGGTCCCGTTTTTCGCCAGAATTTTGTTGTGCTGGGCGGCTGATACAGCGCGGCCACGTGGCGCGTTGGCAGAAGGCCCATGATCTTGAGCTGTGCTTCCAACTGGCCGAGCGAATACGGTCGTCCAAACCCAAACGGCGTTCCATCACCGCGCGACCAGAGCCCCGCGCGGTTGGGCACAATGAAAAGGGCGCGCCCTTCAGGTGCGAGCGCCCGATAGCACTCTTCCAATAGCGCAATGGGGTCTTCGCTGTTTTCGAGGCCATGCATGACCACCAGTTTATCAATGCTGTCAGTCTCGATTGGCCAGGTTGTTTCTTCGCAGAGAACCGTCACATTGGGCATCCCGGCAGGCCAGGGCATGACACCCTGTTGTCCTGGCATCAGCGCGGTCACACGACGTGCCTCTTTCAGAAACGGCCGCAGAAGCGGCACGGCAAAGCCGAAACCCGCAACATTCTGGTTTTTGGCATTTGGCCACAAAGTCGTGACCTGCTCACGGATTGCAGATTGCGCACCGCGGCCTAACTGAGTCCGATAATAGAAGGTTCTGAGATCAAGCACGTCCAAGTGCATTGCGCTCGGCCCTTTTCTCGCCAACACTTGCACGAAACCATATAGGTATATGACGGCATTGCCATGACATTCGAACTTGTCACGATCCCAACGCTTGAAGACAACTACAACTTTCTGCTGCACGTGAACGGGAAGACCGCCCTGATCGACGCCCCGCCCGAGCTTGGGCCCATCGACACGGCGTTGCTTGAGCGCGGTTGGCGCGTGGACGAAATTTGGATCACGCACCACGATTGGGATCACATCGATGGCGTGGAGGTCATGCGCGAACGCCATGGGGCGCTGGTGCGCGGGGCGGCAAATGATCAGGACCGTTTGCCAAAGCTGGACGTTGGCCACGTCGATGGCGACAGTTTCGACTTTGGCGACTTCGCCGTCACGGTCATGGACGCGCGTGGCCACACCTCGGAACACATCGCCTACTACGTGCCCCAGGCGAACGCAGCATTCACCGCTGACAGTCTGATGGCGCTTGGCTGCGGACGGGTTAAGGGTGGTATGATGGCCGAGATGTATGACACTATCACTCGGCTGGGGTACCTGCCCCCCGAAACACTAATCTGTTCAGGTCATGAATACACTGAAGCGAACGGGCGTTTCGCGCTCTCAATTGAGCCTGACAATCCTGATTTGCGGGCGCGTATTGCAACCGCCAAAGACGCGCTGTCACGCGGGGAAATGACCGTCCCAACCACGCTGGAGTTGGAGCTTGCGACAAATCCTTATCTTCGGGTGGGATTGCAGAGTGTTAAAGATACCCTAAATATGACGGACGCCACGGACGCGGAAGTTTTCACGGAAATTCGCGTGCGGAAAGATAATTTCAACAAAACGCCATAAAATCAGCGTTTTCCGTGGGAAAATGCGTCACAATGCGAAAATGTGATGTGTCGCGAAGAAAAAAGTCTTGAAGCTCGGGCAAACTAACCGAAGTCTAAGACTATAAGGCCATGGTTAGATTGGGGCCTGTCCCGGTCGGACCTCCAATAAAAGGAGCAAAGAGCGTGCCATCATTTTCGAAAACGCTCGAAGACGCCATCCACGCAGCGCTGGCCATTGCCAATTCGCGCCGCCACGAGCTTGCCACGCTGGAGCATCTGCTTCTGGCGCTGGTCGACGAGCCTGACGCCGCCAAGGTGATGCAGGCCTGTTCGGTTGACCTCGAGGATCTGCGCAAGACACTAAACGATTTCATCGACGACGATCTGTCGACGCTGGTGACGGAAGTTGAAGGTTCGGAAGCGGTTCCGACCGCAGCTTTCCAGCGAGTCATTCAGCGGGCGGCGATCCACGTCCAATCTTCGGGCCGCACGGAAGTGACTGGCGCAAACGTGCTTGTCGCGATCTTCGCGGAGCGCGAGTCGAACGCAGCCTACTTCCTGCAGGCGCAAGACATGACGCGGTATGACGCGGTGAACTTCATCGCGCACGGTGTCGCCAAGGACCCGTCCTTTGGTGAAAGCCGGTCCGTCTCCGGCGCCAGCGACTTTGAGGAAGAGGCGCAAGCGTCTTCTGGTGGTGCTTCCGAAGAGGAAGCCAAAGAAAGCGCGCTCGCCAAGTATTGTGTCGACCTCAATGCGAAATCCGAACAGGGCGATGTAGACCCACTGATCGGACGTAACCATGAGGTGGAAC
>CAYPVG010000107.1:0-3897 GCA_964414085.1 uncultured Boseongicola sp.
CATCACGTCCATCCGTGACGTGACGCCGATTGCCCACAATGGCTGCCGTCCGCCGAAACGCCGCCGCGTCTAAGCGATTTGAATTCTTGTCGGGCTTTGGGGTGACCCTTGGCCCGACTTCGTCATTTTGACCCTCGGGGCGTCTGTTGTCTTGGACATGGGCCGCAGACCAGAATTGAGGAGACCCACATGATCCATAAGAACTGGCAAGAACTGATTAAACCGACGCAGCTTGACGTTAAGCCGGGCAACGACCCTGCACGCAACGCAACGGTAATTGCCGAGCCGCTTGAGCGCGGCTTTGGTCTGACGCTTGGCAACGCGCTGCGTCGTATTCTGATGTCGTCGCTACAGGGCGCGGCCATCACGAGTGTTCAGATCGACAACGTTCTTCACGAGTTTTCTTCTGTCGCTGGCGTGCGTGAAGACGTCACCGACATCGTCCTGAACCTCAAAGGTGTTGCGATCCGCATGGAAGTTGAGGGACCTAAGCGTCTGTCGATTTCTGCTAAGGGTCCTCAGGTTGTGACCGCTGGTGACATCACCGAGACGGCTGGTATCGAGATCCTCAACAAGGATCACGTCATCTGCCACCTCGACGATGGCGCTGACCTTTTCATCGAGCTGACCGTCAACACTGGCAAAGGTTACGTCGCCGCCGACAAAAACCGCCCAGAAGATGCACCGATTGGTCTGATCCCGGTCGATGCTATCTATTCGCCGGTCAAGAAAGTGTCTTACGACGTGCAGCCGACCCGTGAAGGTCAGGTGCTCGACTATGACAAGTTGACGCTGAAGTTGGAAACAGACGGCTCTCTGACGCCGGACGATGCCGTGGCCTACGCGGCTCGCATTCTTCAGGACCAGCTGTCGATCTTCGTGAATTTCGACGAGCCGGAATCGGCACGTACCGAGAGCGACGACGATGGTCTCGAGTTCAACCCGCTTCTTCTCAAGAAGGTGGACGAGCTGGAGCTGTCTGTGCGTTCTGCGAACTGCCTGAAGAACGACAACATCGTCTACATCGGCGATCTTATTCAGAAGACTGAAGCAGAGATGCTGCGTACGCCGAACTTCGGCCGCAAGTCGCTAAACGAGATCAAGGAAGTGCTTTCGGGCATGGGTCTGCACCTTGGCATGGACGTCGAGGAATGGCCGCCTGAGAACATCGAAGACCTGGCCAAGAAGTTCGAGGACCAGTTCTAAGAAACCAATGCCCGGGAAAGCCGGGGTTTATTCGGGCTTACGCCCCAAGGTGAGCGGGGGGCACGCATCCCCCGCCTGACAAAGCAAAACAGCCCTAAACGGGCCCGATTGGAGATAGAAATATGCGTCACGCACGTGGTTACCGCCGCCTGAACCGCACACACGAGCACCGTAAGGCGCTCTGGGCAAACATGGCCGGCTCGCTCATCGAACATGAGCAAATCAAGACAACACTTCCAAAAGCCAAAGAACTGAAGCGGATCATCGACAAGCTGATCACGCTCGGCAAACGTGGCGATCTGCACGCACGCCGTCAGGCGGCCGCTCAGCTGAAGCAGGACGCACATGTTGCGAAACTGTTTGAGGTTCTGGGTCCGCGCTATGCAGAGCGTCAGGGCGGCTATTCACGCGTTCTGAAAGCTGGTTTCCGTTACGGCGATATGGCTCCGATGGCAATCATCGAGCTGGTTGATCGTGACGTTGATGCCAAAGGCGCCGCTGACCGTGAGCGCCTCGCACTTGAGGATGCTGCCGAGGATTGATTCCTCGCAAAATCGCTGAAAGTTGACGAAGGGCCGCTTTTGCGGCCCTTTTTATATTATTGGGGCGCGTGATGGTGCGAGAGGTATCTTGCAAGCGACTCCAAAAGACGCTCCTCCGCTGACTGTGGCGTCCCTATCCTCAATTCGCTGAAAACAATGAATTTTTCCAGGTCTTCTTTGGCTTTCAGAGTGATAGAAGACTCGAGATCGGTCGACATAAACGCCTTGGACATAGTAACTCCATCGGAGAGTGGTTCTTTCATAATACAATTTAAGGTTGACTGGCGTCAGAGCAACCTGTCTAAAAGGGTAAGTCTGGCTATATTCGCGTTGGGACATGGGCAATGCGAAGGGTTTTGGCCAGCCGACGCAGGGGTGCGTGCGGAATATTAAAGGTGGTGTCCATATGTGGCGCGATAACGAGACTTACGAGACGTTGCAGAAAGTACCTGTCACGACAGGTGCAAAGCGACCCGGTCTCGAAGACGGATTTGAAGCGCTCGGACGTATGGCTCCAAAAGGGTTTTCCGCAGGTTTACACATCCGTTTTGCGTCGCCGATGATTTACATGCGGACATACGATGACGCCTGGACGAAGATTTACGACGAGAATGCGTATGCTTTGCGTGATCCCCTGGTGTTCTGGGGGCTGGGTGGCAAAGGCAGCACGCGGTGGAGCGCAATTCGGTTGCCGGATCCATTCAATATTCTCGGGCAGGCCCGCAATTACGGGCTGACATTTGGGGCTGTGGTGTCAACTGGGCCGATTACGTCGCGTACGATCGTGGGCATTGCCAGAGAGGATCGTGAGTTCACCGACGAAGAAATCGCAGAGACCGTGCAAATTGTCGACGACTTGCATAGGGCCGCCGCGCCCCCAACGGAACTTACGCGCGCACAGAAAGAAGCGTTGCGTTTGTTAGCTGATGGGGATCGGCATACTGCGGCGGCGGCAAAGCTCGGGATTTCAGAAAGTGCATTTAAGGCAAGGCTTCAATCGGCCCGCGTCCGGCTGGGCGCGCGAACGACGGCGCAAGCACTCAAGAAAGCTCGGGAGTATCAACTGCTCTAAGCGGAACGCGTTTCCTATCAGGATTTTTAATCAACCCTGACTGGAGGCACTTCCAATGCAAGTAACGACTCTTTCTTTCGAAAACATGCACAACCATGGCGAGCTTTTTGCAAACATGCTTCGCGCGCGGCATCGCACATTTATCGAACACAAGAACTGGGATCTTCCAGAAGCCGATGGCATGGAATATGACCAGTACGACACGCCCGCAAGCCGTTGGGTGGCAGTGCATGAGTTTGGCCAAGTATTGGCCGGCGTGCGATTGACACCGACCACGGCCAAGTGCGGCATCTACTCTTACATGATCCGAGATGCGCAGTTGGGGCTGCTAGACAGTCTTCCGCAGGATTTGCTGTTCGAAGAGGCACCTGTCGCGTCACACATCTGGGAATCGAGCCGCGTTTTTGTTTCTGACGCTGTTCCATCCAAGATGCGTTTACGCGTTCAGTGCGCGCTGATTGACGAGATGGTGCGGTCTGCCCGGACATTCGGTGCGACCTCGCTGGTGGGGATTGTACCCGAGCACAGCCCGCGGTTGGCACGCCGGACTGGTATCGATTGTGTTCCGGCGGGTCGGGTGATCGAGACAGACGACGGTGATCGCAGCGTCTGCATCAACATTTCACTGGCTTCCAAGCTGCACTAGACAAATGGGTCTTTTCGCCAGCGCGGCACAGGCGTAGCCTTAGCCGTGCATGGCAGACCTGTTTGATACCCCGTCGGAAACGGCGAATGATACCGCGCCGAGGCCACTGGCGGATCGTCTGCGTCCGGCGGTTTTGTCTGATGTAATCGGACAGGATCATTTGCTAGGGCCTGATGGACCGCTTGGGACAATGTTGGCGTCGGGGCAGTTGTCGTCGATCATCTTCTGGGGACCCCCGGGTGTAGGCAAGACGACGATTGCACGACTCTTGGCGGATGCAACGGATCTAGCTTTTGTGCAGATTTCGGCGATTTTCACCGGCGTTGCGGAGCTTAAGAAGGTTTTTGAGGCTGCAAAAATCAGACGCGCAAATGGGCAGGGGACCCTTCTGTTCGTTGATGAGATTCATCGCTTCAACAAGGCTCAGCAGG
>CAYPVG010000108.1:0-6250 GCA_964414085.1 uncultured Boseongicola sp.
ATCTCAGCTTGAAATGCTCGCTCTCCAAACTGGTATTGAAGCCTCGATCCTGCCCTTGAAATCAAGCGACCTCGAGCAAAGTCGATTAACCACATAAAGAAGTAAATTGCGACGACCAGAACCACTAATGCCACAAGCGACTCTTCTGACTTTGACGTGAGCACGCGATCGTAGACGAGGAGCATAAACAGCGGACCAGTCAGCATCAAAATGTTAACTGCGGCGCTAAAGCAGAACGCGACAGCAAGTATGCACCGCGAGCCTTTTACAGCAGAGAAACGCCGAAGCGTGCCGTCGGACATGGAAAACCTAAACCAACACTAAGTGCGACTCTGGCTGCCTAGAATGGACGGCCGATTTGCGCATGCTTTCACGCTAGATCGGTAAGGTTACCAATTCGTTGCTGTTACTTGGGACGACTTAACTAGCCTCGGACTGAGGAAGTATTGGTGCGGCATTAATCAATGATTTCGAGTAGGGATGCTGAGGTGCCTCGAAAACATTTGTCGTCTCACCTTCCTCTACAATTTTCCCAGACTTCATGATCAGTACGCGGTCCGTAATTGATCGGACCACTGAAAGATCGTGCGAGATAAACAAGTACGTCAGCCCGTGCGAGTCAGCAAGTTCTGCGAGGAGGTCGAGAATTTGCGCTCGGATAGAAACATCAAGTGCTGATGTCGCCTCGTCCAACAGTATGAGATCCGGTCGGATTATAAGCGCTCTCGCGATCGCGATTCTCTGTCTTTGCCCGCCTGAGAATTCGTGAATGTACTTGAATTGATCATCGGGTGAGAGACCTACATCGCTCAGTGCGCTGCTGATTGCCTCTTTGCGTTCGGAGCTGGTTGGAGCCGTCTCGTACAAATGGAATGGTTCGCTCACGAGACGGTCGACACGGTGTCTAGGGTTGAACGACCCATAGGGATCTTGAAAGACAACCTGCATCTGGCGACGTTGGTGTCGAGATGCTGCAGTGTCCTGCGAAATCGAAGCGCCGCTTAACAAGATTTCTCCGTCCTTAAGAGGTTCGAGGCCAAGAATAGCGCGCGTCAGTGTGGACTTCCCGCATCCGCTTTCGCCAACAAGGCCAAGGCTTTCGCCCTTTCGAATTTCGAAACTTACGCCGTCAACGGCACGCAAATGCTCGACTGGGGCGAAGAGCGAAGTTTTGGAAAGACGATATTCGCAAACAACTTCATCGACCTTCAACAGCGGCACCTGCTCTGGTCGCGCTTTTCGCACTGGGACGTGTCCAGAGGCGGCGTACAATGCCTTGGAGTAGGGATGGGACATTGTATCAAACAGAGTTGTCGAGTGGCCTTGCTCGACGATTTCGCCGTCTTTCATGATGACGATTTCGTCGGCCAGATCAGCCACCACGGCGAGGTCGTGGCTGATTAGCATCATCGCCATCTCGTCTTCACGCACGAGGCGCTGAAGCAATGCAAGAACCTCCGCCTGTGTTGTTACATCCAATGCAGTAGTCGGCTCATCGGCAATGAGCAACTTGGGCCGCAACGCAATGGCCATCGCAATCACAACACGCTGGCGTTGACCGCCAGACAATTCGTGCGGGTAGAGGCCAAGTCCAAAACGTTTCGATGGCAGTTCACAACGATCGAGCGTTTCCCGGGCGCGTTCAAGCGCCTTGTCGCGGGACACATCGGGGTGGTGGATGCGTATTGTCTCCGCCACTTGGTCACCGATGGTTTTCAAGGGGTTCAACGCAGTCATCGGTTCTTGAAAAACCATTGAAACCGTGTTGCCCCGAATTTCGCAAAGTTGCGGTTCACTCGCTTCCAGAGTGTTCGTGCCGTCCAAATTGATCTGCCCGGATACCTCTGCACCATTTGGCAAAAGGTTCATCACCGAAAATGCGGTCATTGATTTTCCAGAGCCGCTCTCGCCAATCACACCAAGGATACTGCCTTGCGCCAACTTGATATTGATTTGCCTTAAGATTGGCGTTCCGTGGATTGATAAAGATAGGTCTTTGATGCTGAGAAGGCTCATGTACGGCTCCTTCTCAATCTTGGGTCGAAGAAATCGCGCAAACCGTCCCCAAGCAGATTGAGCCCAAGAACCGTAAGAACAATCGCCATACCTGGGAAAACCGCGAGGTGAGGGGCCAGACTAATCATGGTCTGGCTGTCTGCAAGCATTCGGCCCCAACTCGGTGTTGGTGGTTGAGCACCCAAACCGACGTAGGACAAGGCGGCCTCAGCTAGAATAGCTAGTGAGAACTGGATAGTGCCCTGTACGATCAGTAGGTTTGAGAGATTGGGCAGTATGTGCTCAAAGGAAATACGAGCCGGTCCCTTACCCGCAACTCTGGCCGAAAGCACGAAGTCCCTTTTCCAAAGACTGAGAGCCGCACCGCGTGACAGGCGGGCGAAAACCGGGATGTTGAATATCCCGATTGCTATGATGGCATTCAAAGCGCTCGGGCCAAATGTAGCGGTGATCAGGATTGCGATCAGGAGAGACGGGAAAGCGAAAATCAGGTCATTGCCGCGCCCTATGATTTCGTCCAGCAGACTTCCGCGTTTTGCCGCTGCTGCAAGTCCCAAAGGCACACCCAACCCCATCCCAATGAAGACTGCCACGAAGGCTACTGCGATCGAGGTTCGCGCCCCAACCATGATCATTGAAAGGATGTCGCGCCCAAAGTGGTCAGTGCCTAAAGGATGTGCCAGCGAGGGCGTGCGCATGCGTTCGGCGATGTTCAGCGTTTCGATGTCGTGAGGAATCCAAATGAAGGAAAGCAGCGCGGCAATCGAAAACACGGCAGTCAAGCCAGCGCCCAAGACGAGGTTGCGTAAAGAGTTCATGCCCGACGTCTCAAGCGCGGATCGACCGCGGCATAAGCAATGTCGACCGCAAAGTTCACGACGATCACAGCAAAAACCAGCAGCATGACGACACTTTCAACGACGATCAGATCGCGCTGCGAAATTGCCTGGAACACCAATCTTCCAAGTCCTGGCAAGAAAAACACGTTCTCAATGATGATGGCACCAGCCAAAAGGAACGAAAATTGAAGGCCAATAATTGTTAAGACCGGGATCAAAGCGTTTCTAAGGGCATGAGATCGAATGGCTTGTTTGCGACTAAGACCCTTTGCGCGCGCGGTTCGCATAAAGTCCTCGTTTAGAGTGTCGACGAGAGCAGAGCGCATAACCCGCGCAAGAATTGAAGCTTGAGGAAGGGCCAACGAAATAGCCGGTAGAGTGAGTGCCTTAAGTCCCGGGAAAAGTCCGTCTTCCCACCCAGGAAACCCTCCGGCCGAAAACCACCGTAGATTTATTGCAAAGACCAGCACCATAAGCATCGCAAACCAGAAGTTCGGAATAGCGACGCCGAGTTGGGTAAGGCCCATCACAATGGTATCGGTCAAGGAGCCGCGATTTGAAGCTGCAATAATTCCAACTGGAAATGCGATAAGCGTCGAAATTGCCAACGCCATCAGTGCAAGCGGCAGGGAAATCCAAAGTCGTTCGCCGATCATCTCCGAGACCGGTGTCCGATAGGTGTAGGACGTACCGAAGTCTCCAGTCAGCAGGCCGCCCGTCCATGATAGGTAACGCTCCACAGGTCCGGCGTCTAAGCCAAGCTCGGACCTCAGTGCTGCGATCGTGTCTTCTTGCGCGTTGATGCCCAACATGAAGGCTGCGGGATCGCCGGGGATGACTTCTACGAGGGTGAAGACAACTAAACTGGCGACCACGAGACTAAGCGCAAGAGATACCAGTCTCGTTAAGGCATAGAGTATCATGATGGCTCTGAGTTAGGCCTGCCGCCCCCGCGTGTCGAGCGAACGGGGGCGGCTAAGCATTACTTGGTCCAGCTTACACCCGTCAAATCAACGGCTTGCGTCGGTGCATCCGGCCAGATGCCCGTGACGCCAGCTTTGACGACAGTTGGGACTGCGAGCTGAAACAGATACCCGTTCACATAATCATTCGAAATGGTGGTTTGAGCCGTCGAAATCAGCTCCGATCGCGCAGCCGGATCAGTTTCCGCAGTGAGGTCTTTGATCAACTGCTGGAACTCGGGATTGTCATACTGGAAGTAGTAGTCAGGACGGGCATAAATGCCGATGTCGAACGGTTCGGTGTGGCTGACGATGGTCAAGCCGTAGTCTTTGCCACGGAAAACTTCCTCCAACCATTGCGCCCACTCGAGGTTGCTTATCTCGGTTTCGATGCCGACAGCGCGAAGTTGCGATGCAATAATCTCTCCGCCGCGACGCGCGTAGGATGGTGGTGGAAGCTTAAGTGTTGTCGTGAAGCCATCCGGATAACCGGCTTCGGCCAATAGAGACTTCGCGAGGTCCGGATCGTACTGTGAGTTACCAGTCAGGTCGACATAGTCCGGGTTGTGAGGGGCGAAATGCGTGCCGATCGGCGTTCCAAGTCCAAACATCGCTCCGTCAATGATTGCTTGTCGATCGATGGCATGAGCAAGAGCCTTACGAACACGTACGTCGGTGAATGGCTCCATCTTGTTGTTGGTCGAGAGAATTGTTTCCCCTTCGGAAGAACCAACAAGCACTTCGAAACGTGGATCTACTTCGAACTGCGGCAGGTTTTCAGGCGCTGGATAGCTGTAGAAGACGTCAACGTCCTCGGCCATCATCGCTGCGAACGCTGCGGTTGGGTCCGAAATAAACTTGAATGTAGCACTTTCTAGGTTTGCAGGCGTGCCCCAGTAGTCCTCGTTGCGTACGAGCTCGATACGGTCACCTTGAACCCAATTGGAAAACTTGAACGCGCCCGTTCCCACTGGGTCTGTCTTGATGTTTTCGATGCTCTCGGCAGCAACAACAACCGCGTCGCCCCAAGCCATGTTGAACAAAAAGCTACCATTCGCGGCTGACAATGTGACACGCACAGTCGTTGGATCGACAACCTCTACGTTTTCTATTCCGGCAAATAGCGCCTTCTGTGCGTTGGCGCTGTCTTCGGCGCGCGCACGATTTAAAGAGAAGGCCACATCTTCCGCATCCATCGCTGTTCCATCATGGAAGGTAACGCCGCTGCGAAGGTTGAACGTATAAACCAATCCGTCGTCTGAGATGTCCCAGCTTTCTGCCAGGCCAGCGTTGACTGAGCCATCTGGGCCAAAGCGCGTTAGTCCTTCAAAAACGTTCGAGTAAAGAACCTGATCAATCGCGCCTGCCGCTGCACTTGTTGGGTCGAGGTGGGGAGGCTCCAGCTGCAGCCCGACGATAAGACCGGTTTCCGCTTGAAGTGTTCCGGCTGTCAGGGACAAGGCCGCGACGCTCGTTAAGAGTTTGAGTTTCATTGTATTTCTCCCTGTTACCGTTTTTTGCCCAAAAGTTCGATCAGGCACAGTCCCATGACCTTGGCCGAGTCTATCATATCGTCAACTTCGATGTATTCATCGGGCTTATGGGCAAGTTCGAGGATTCCCGGTCCATAGGCAATGCAGTTTTTTAAGCGGCCAATGCGGTCGATGTGCTTCTGATCATAGGTGCCGGGCGAAACGACGTAATCAGCGTCGCGACCAAAGACCTTTTGGATGGCTTTGGCCGTGCTTTCTACAATAGGCGCTGATTTGTCCGTCATCGTGGGAATGACATGATGCAACTCGCGCACGTCGTACGAAAACTTCTCGCGTTTGGCTTTAACACGCTCCAGAAGGTCGATGATTTCTTGTCGAACATCACCCAGCGACTCCTCAATCAGAAAACGACGATCCAAAACCATTCGCGCACTATCGGGGACGCAGGGTGAAGGGAAACCGGTGAAGTCACTTGGTGTTTCGTCTTGACCTCCGTGCAGAGAATTAATGTTCAAAGTCGACTGACGTGCCCCTTCGGGCACCACTGGCATTTCCGTCGAACGTGCGGCCAACGCAGGAAAAAGCGACGCTTCCATTTCCGAAAGCACGGCCCCCATGTGACGCACAGCACAGTCGCCCAAGAAAGGCATTGAACCGTGTGCGATCTCTCCGTGTGTTTCGATCTCTGCCCACCAAACGCCTCTGTGTCCAAGGCAAATGCGATCCTTCTGCAAGGGCTCGGGGATTATCACATGTTGTACGCGTTCGGGCGCGAAGTAGCCTTTCTCGGCCAAGTAAGCGACCCCTCCGTATCCGCCGGTTTCTTCATCCGCGGTACCAGACATCTCTATGGCGCCGCAGAAATCGGGATGGGTCTCGATAAATGCTTCTGCTGCGACGATTGAAGCCGCAAGGCCGCCCTTCATGTCACCGGCGCCGC
>CAYPVG010000109.1:0-3309 GCA_964414085.1 uncultured Boseongicola sp.
TGTCGGCCATACTGTCCATGAAGCAAGAATACGCGACTATTCAGCGGAACCGTCAACGCCACGCTTGTAATGATTTGTATGCGCCGTCTTCTCTTATCCACCGGAAACGTGAACACGCTGACCTAGTGATGTGGCTCGCCGCCTTTGGCCAACATCAGATGATGTTCCTGATGATGTGCGCCAATTGTCATCATACCAAAGAACCCAAGCGCCTGAATTTGTGTTGCATCTCCATCGACGATAAGCGCCACGCCATTGCCCATCTCTTCCGTACTGACGTCCCAACCGGTTTCGGCGGCCAGAAACGGTGCATGAGCGGGGACCATTGTGTGGATGGCTTCGAGAACGCGTCCGGTTCCGCTTATCTCGAACCGGGCTCCCTTGGGATCTGCCGTGAGGGTGACCTCTGCGGCCGTGGTCAGCAAGTTCATGTCGACAAGGTGCCGGCGAAGAGCGGCGATATTCACGGTGCTCCAATCGGTTTCCGGATCTTCTTTGAGGATCGCAACGATTTCGGCAAGAGCGGCAAAGCCAGACTGTCCGGTCTCCTGCGGTCCATCCATCGTGTGACCGCTTCCTGAGTGGCTGTGCTGAGCGAAGACAGGGGCTGCAAACAAGAGGGACGCAACAAAGAAGAAAAAGCGCATAATTCGTTCCTTTGGACAGACTGTGTCCACGGGATCTAGCAAGAGCAGGAATGTCAGAATATGATTTCAATCATATGATACCTGATCCTTACGCCCGTCTTCCACAATCTGCAAAGCATCGTGTCGCCGCCGATGCTCGGTCAACTCTCTTTCGGCAAGGCGCCGGGACTACGGGGCTGTACGTCGTGCTAAACGGACGCGTGCATCTTGAACGCGTGGGCCCGAACGGCGAGCGTTTGGTGATCCACCGCGCAATGGCCGGAACGAGTTTCGCAGAAGCGTCCATCTTCTCCGAAAACTACCACTGCGATGCTTTGGTGATCGAAGCGGGTGAGTTCATGAGGATCGACAAAGCCGCCGTGCTGACGGCTTTTGCCGACGTCGAGTTCGCACGCGCCTATGGTCGTCAGGCCGCTCGCCAAATACAGGCGCAAAGGCAGCTACTCGAAATCGTTGGCATTCGCAGCGCGGAAGAGCGTGTGATGGCCGGGCTCGTCGCCGGATTGCTCGATGGCCAGGTTGTCGACTTCGCGGCGCTTTTGCACCTGAGCCATGAGGCGACATATCGCGCGCTTCGAACGCTCGTCGAGGCGGGACGTGTCACCAACCCGTCCCGCGGTATCTACCGACTACCGGGGGCGTCCTAGCTGTGGCTGGCAAAGACGGACGTTGATCCGTCTGAGCCCACAAGCAGCGTGTCATAGGTATCGCCGGCGCCGGGTCCGCCCATTCCCGGCGAACTCATCGGCATGCCGGGTACGGTCAGGCCGCGCGCCAAGGGCCGCTCAGCAAGAAGGCGCTCGATGTCCGAAGCGGGCACGTGGCCTTCAATGAAATAGTCGCCCACAACCGCAGTATGGCACCCGGCGAGCTCAGGCGCGATTTGGAACCTGTCTTTGAATGCGTAAAGCGCCTCCTGATCGACGTTCTGTGCCTCAACCGCGAATCCGGCTTGCCGGACGTGCTCCACCCAGGCCGTGCAACAGCCGCATGTCGGGGATTTGTAGACCTCGATAACTGGCCTGGTATCGGCCAATGCGGGCCGCGTCAGCACCAGCGTGGCACCAAAAAGTAGAAATGTGCGTCTTTTCATGCGTCAGTCCTTACCTTGTTCTTTGGAAAGTCTAGCCTCGTCCGGCTGTGAGTCGAGGTCCTGCCGCGGTCTGGAG
The DNA here is from genome assembly GCA_964414085.1 of uncultured Boseongicola sp. Taxonomy (GTDB): domain Bacteria; phylum Pseudomonadota; class Alphaproteobacteria; order Rhodobacterales; family Rhodobacteraceae; genus Boseongicola. The sequence goes on from CAYPVG010000109.1 coordinate 1,817, forward strand.
AAGCCTTGCCCGGACGCGTCGAGCGCATACCCGCTCGCGGGTCCACGGATCGGTTGGATCAGCATGCGATCGACCCACAAATCCCGCTGAGTCCGAAACTGCTCGATGCCGATATCCATACCCTTATGGCCTTTCGCTGGTTGCGCGACATAGGTGCCAAGCAACCGATCCCACCAGGGCAGATTGAAGCCATAGTTCGAATTGGTCTCTCTCGGGTCAACCGAATGGTGGACACGGTGCATATCCGGGGTGACGACGATCCACCGCAACCAGCGATCGACGGAGGTCGGAAGGTTGATATTGGCATGATTGAACAGCGCCGTTGCGTTCAGCACCACCTCGAATAACAGAACCGCGATTGCAGGCGGGCCGAGGGCCGCAACGATGGCAAGCTTGATTGCCATGGAGATCAGGATCTCGACCGGGTGAAAACGCAGCCCTGTCGTTGTGTCGAAATCGAGGTCGGCATGGTGCATCCGGTGCAGCCGCCAAAGGGCCGGGACGGAGTGGAACATCACATGCTGGAGGTAGATTGCGAGATCAAGCAGCACCATCGAGACGAGCGCCGCGATCCAGACCGAAATATCGAGGTTGTTGAACAGGCCCCACCCGCGCTCTTCGGCCAGAACGGCCAGTCCAACGGCGAGTATGGGGAAAGTAAGACGCAGAATGGCCGTATCGATCACGACCAGCGCGAGGTTGTTGGTCCACCTGATCACGCGCGGAATGTCCCGACGGCGGCGCGGAGCCGCGACTTCCCAAAGCGCCATGGCTGCAAGGATGCCGAGGAACGCCGTCAGTCGAATGGCCGGTTCCGAACCAAGGATCGTTTCGGTCATGTTTCGGCCTCGTCCGTTTTCGAGGCTGTGTCGTTGTGCACATGCGGATCTGGTGAGATAGCTTTATTATCGCTGTCTCCGGCGACAGTCTTTCCCACAATATCCATATCTTGCGCATGCGTCTCGTCGAGGCAACTCGTCTCGAGCTGCAAGGTCACCATATAAAAGCCGTGGTCGTGGGTCAGGCGATTGTAGGCGGCCTCCAATATCCCAGCGGCATCGGCTGGATCGCCATGGCGCAAGTGGGCAGAGAAGGCGTGTTTGCCGCTTGTCAGGGTCCAGGCATGAGCATGATGGACATCGAGGACACCGTCCTGTCCGCGGAGATCGTCGATCACTGCATCGAGGTCCGTCTCCTCCGGTGTGCCTTCCATGAGGATGTGAACGGCTTCGCGAATGACGCCGATCGAGGCCCAGAGCAGTACGACGCCAAATGCGGCCCCAAGGATCGGGTCGATTTTAAGAAAGCCGGTGAATTGGATCACCAGCGCGGTAACGATGATCAGAAGGCTACCGACGAATGTCTGGATAATGTGCCAAAGGGCGCCCCGCGCGTTCAGATCATCGCGGCTCGATTTCCACATCAGGCCGAGCGAGATGACCTCTGTGACCAATCCACCGAACGCCACCCAGAGCATGGGACCGGTGGGCAGA
>CAYPVG010000110.1:0-2605 GCA_964414085.1 uncultured Boseongicola sp.
GTGATTTGCAGGGTGCGCAAAAGAAAATGGGTCGCCCCTGGGAGATTGGGAAAGCTTTTGAGCGTTCGGCACCCTGCAGCGCGGTTTCCACGGTTGAGGCCGTTGGGCACCTGCAATCAGGGGCTATCACCTTGGACGTTAATGGTGAGCGGCGTCAGACCGGTGACCTCAACCAAATGATCTGGAAGGTGCCTGAGATGATTTCCTACTTGTCTGAGTACTTCGAACTCGCTGCCGGGGACGTCATACTGACAGGCACACCTGCGGGTGTGGCGGCCGTTGAACGCAGGGATCAGTTGACGGTCTCAATTGAAGGGCTGGGCAGCCTTGACGTGGCTGTGGTGTAGGGCCTGTCAGCCCTTGTCGTAGTAGTCGAGATACCACTCGACGAACCTGTCGATCCCTTCGGATATGGGCGTGTCAGGTCTGTACCCGGTCAGTTCGAACAATAGGTCCGACTTTGCCCAAGTTCCGGGCACGTCTCCCATCTGCATGTCCATGAAGTTTTTCTTGATAGTCACACCAAGCGCGCGTTCGATTTCGGCAATGAAATCCATGAGTTGCACGTTCTGGCCGTTGCCAATGTTTACGACGCGGTGAGGAGCGACGGCGCTGAGAGTGTCCCCGGGTATATCGGCGTCGCGGTCGTCGGGCAGAGCAGGTGCTGCGTCGATCAGCAGGCGGACTGCTTTGACCAGGTCGCTCACGAACGTGAAGTCGCGGGTCATCTTGCCATGGTTGTAAACATCGATTGTGCGACCCTCGAGCGCGGCGTCCGCGAATTTGAAGAACGCAAGATCGGGCCGACCGAACGGGCCGTAAACCGTGAAGAAGCGAAACATGGTCGTTGGTATGTCCCAGAGGTGGGCATAGGAGTGGGCCATATGCTCGTTCGATTTCTTCGTCGCGGCATAAATTGTGAGCGGTGCGTCACTCGGATGCTTCTCTGAAAACGGCATGTCCGGGTTGGCGCCGTAGACGGAGGACGTGGAGGCCATGAGCAAATGCTGCGGTCGAAACTCCTTAGCGCATTCGAGGATGTTGAAGGTGCCGAGGAGGTTGGTTTCGACGTAGGATCGAGGGTTCTCCAGGCTGTAGCGAACACCTGCTTGTGCGGCGAGGTGGACTACGATGTCGGCTTCGGCACTGCGGAAGGTTTCGGTCAGCACTTCCATATCTTCGAGGCGGCCTTCAACGGCGCGGAACCCCGGGCTTTGCAAGAGCATCTGGTGGCGTCGACGCTTTAGGTTCACGTCGTAATAGTCAGTCATCGCGTCAAAGCCGACGACCTGAAATCCATGGTCGAGAAGTTCGCGCGACAGGTGGTACCCAATAAAACCGGCGCTGCCAGTGATCAGAACGCGTCGTTGCTCTTGGTTGGGCATCAGTGTCTCACATTCTCTCTTTCGAGTTAGCTACACCACAGGTTTGCACAAAACAAAAGGCCACCCCAATCGGGATGGCCATTCTTGTTTGTCGAAATCTGCGACGTTCGCAGGGGTTACCCAATAATCGAGTTCAGCGTTTCCGACGGGCGCATGATAGCTGCGGTTTTGTCGGCGTCTGTGTGGAAGTATCCGCCGAGGTCAGCGCCACCGCCTTGGACAGCCAGAAGTTCGGCGACGATCTTATCTTCGTTTTCCGCAAGTGCTGATGCAATCGGCGCGAAGTGTGCTGCCAGTTCTTCGTCGTCGCTTTGGTCAGCGAGGGCCTTCGCCCAGTAGAGAGCAAAGTAGAAGTGGCTGTCACGGTTGTCGGGCTGGCCAACTTTACGCCCCGGCGATTTGTTGAAGTCGAGGATGCCTTGTGTCGCGGCGTCCACCGCTTCACCGATGATGCGGGCCCGTTCATTATTCTTGGCTTCGCCGAGGAATTTCAGGCTCTCACCAAGCGCACAGAATTCACCGAGCGAGTCCCAGCGAAGGTGGTTTTCTTCTACGAGCTGTTGGACGTGCTTTGGAGCGGAGCCGCCGGCGCCGGTCTCAAACAATCCGCCGCCGTTCATAAGCTTGACGATCGACAGCATCTTGGCCGAAGTCCCAAGCTCAAGGATTGGGAAGAGGTCCGTGAGGTAATCGCGCAGAACGTTGCCCGTGATGGCGATAGAGTTTGCGCCGGTGCGGATCGTTTCAAGCGTCAGCCGCGTGGCTTCGCGCGGTGCAAGGATTTGGAATTTTTCGGACACTCCGGCCTCGGCCAGGATCGGTTCAACGTACTTGATCAGCTCTGCGTCATGCGCACGAGAAGCATCCAGCCAGAAGATCGCCTGGCAGCCCTCAGCTTTTTGGCGCGAGATGGCCAGTTTCACCCAGTCACGAATTGGAGCTTCCTTGGTGGACGCCGAACGCCAGATGTCTCCGGCTTCGACTGTGTGCTCGTGGATCACGTCACCATTGGCCGCGATGAGGCGCATTGTGCCGTCCGCGGGAGCTTCAAATGTGGTTGGGTGCGAGCCGTATTCTTCCGCCTTTTGCGCCATACGGCCGATATTTTGCACGGTACCGGATGTTGCGGGGTCGAGAGCACCGGTTGCTTTGAAGTACTTCACGGTCTCGTCGTAAACCGGTGCGTAGGAGTTATCGGGGATCACGCAGTTGCTGTCGGC
>CAYPVG010000111.1:0-3550 GCA_964414085.1 uncultured Boseongicola sp.
CCTGTTGTTTCAAGCGCTGGGCCCACATCGACGAAGCAGATGCCAGCGAGGCGGTCTTTGGCGGTGAGGCCAAGGAGGAGTGCGATCAGGCCGCCGCGTGAGGTGCCGAGGATCGCGGCTTTGTCGATCTTGAGGTGGTCAAGGAGGGCGAGTGCATCGCCTGCTTCAGTCGGGATGGTGTAGGTGTCTGCACCGGTCCATGCGGATTTGCCGCGACCGCGGTAGTCGAGGCGGATGAGTCGAATACCCTCAAGGTGCGGAGTGACATAGTCGAAGTCGGTGCCGTTGCGGGTGAGACCTGCGAGGGCAAGGACGGGGATGCCGTCACCGTCGTCTGTGTAAAACAGCTCTGCGCCGTCGGGAGCCGCGAATGTTGGCATTAGATAGAACCTGCCAAATCAGGGACACTGGAGAGGTCAGGCAAGACGTGCTGCGGTTGGCCGGGCAGTCGGTCGACAGGGACCCCTGCGCGGTTGAGCCAGACCGTGTGGAAGCCGTAAGCCGCAGCGCCTGCAGCGTCCCATCCGTTGGCCGAGACGAACAGCACTTCATCAGGCTTTGCTCCGGTGTTCGCTTCGACCATGTCGTAGACACCTCGCGCGGGCTTGAAGACTTGAACCTCTTCGACCGAGAGCACCTGGTCGAGATTTTCGCGCAGGCCGGAGAAATCGACGGCGCCGTCGAGCATTTCTGGTGAGCCGTTGGATAGGATCGCGGTTTTTTTACCGGCCGCTTTCAGGTGCGCCAGCGCGAAGGCCGCGTCCTTATAGGCGGGGAGTTCCCAATAGAGTGCGAGGAGCATTTCGCGCAGGTACGGGTCATCGAGGTCAGCAGCTTCCATGGACCAGTCGAGCGCGTCTTTCGTGACCTCCCAAAACGGGGTGTAGTCGCCAGTGATAGCGCGCAACCAACTGTATTGGAGCTGTTTGTTGCGCCAGTCGTCGGCGAGCTTTTCCCATACCTCGGCCAGCTTGTCCTGCCCCGGTTGTTCAGCCGCGCGGCGGGCGGCGGCGGTCACGTCAAAGAGTGTTCCGTAGGCATCGAACACGATGGTGGTGATGGGCATGTCTGGCGGTCCTTTCCTTGGCGGCGACACTGGCATGAGGTCGTCCGTTTTTAAAGGCGTTTTCGGGGGTGCGGTTTACACTGGGTTGCATACGTGGTCGGGTGCCTGCGAGCGCCCGACGTGAGGGGTGCAAAACCCTTGAAAGAAAGTGGCTTGGATCATGACTGAGGCAACGTCTGGCGACACCGTACGCATTCACTACACGGGCACTCTTGATGACGGATCGACGTTTGATTCATCGCGTGAGCGCGACCCTTTGGAATTCAAGCTGGGATCGGGGCAGGTCATTGCTGGGTTTGATGCGGCTGTCGACGGAATGACTGTTGGCGACGCTAAGACCGTGAACATACCTGCGGATCAAGCCTATGGCGCGCATGATCCGGGTAAAGCGCAGTCATTTCCGCGTGACAAGATGCCGGCGAACATCCCCTTGGAAATCGGGACGCAGCTGCAGCTTCAATCGCCGCAGGGATATCCGATTCAGGTGCGGGTGGCTGAGGTGACGGATGACGCCGTCGTTCTGGATGCGAACCATCCGTTGGCCGGCAAGGATCTGACGTTTGAGATCGAGTTGGTCGAGATCGTTTAAACACAACTTTGCGTTTTGGTTGACTTGAGCGTCGAGGAACGCTCACTTTGGACGTGCAATTTGCGCGACGGGACTTTCGAGCCATATGACGACTGGCGACGCCTTCGAACGCGCCCGGATGGCCCGGAATATCGCGCTGTATCCGTGGTTTAAGTTCTTTCAGAGTCTGCTGTTCACGCAGGGCATCTGGTTTTTGTTTTTCCAGGAAACACTTTCGGCCGCGGAAGCGATTTTGATGTACGCGGCATACGATCTGGCGACGACAGTGCTGGAGGTGCCATCGGGGTATTTGTCAGACCGCGTTGGGCGTCGGCTAACGCTGATCGCGGGCGCGTTTGCGGCCTTGGTCGGCTCGGTGCTGTTTCTGGTCGGAGACACATTTGTGGTCTTTGCTTTGGCGCAAGGATTGCTGGGCGTCGGGGCCGCGTTTACATCGGGTACCGACAGTTCGATTTTGTATGAATCGTTGGACGCAGAGGGGCGTGCGGACGAAGTTGAGGCGCAGGAACTTCGCGGTTGGCGGTTCTCGTTCACGGCGTTTGCGGTGTCGGCGGCGTTGGGCGGGGCGATGTCGTTGGTGTCGTTCGAATTGGCGTTTGCGGCAACAGCCGTTTCGGCGGCGCTTTGGCTTGGGGTCGTGTTTTCGATGGCCGAGCCAGATCGGCAGTCGGAGGATCGTAAGAACGAGGCGGTGCGATTACAGCATTTGAAAGATGCATTTCGGCAGCCGGTTTTGATCTGGCTCTTCGCGCTGTCGACACTGATGTATGGCTTCAGCCACATACCGTTTGTCTTTGGGCAACCGTTTATTCTGGAGGCCTTAGATGGTGTTGGGTGGTCGTCTGAGGCGCCGCTGGTGTCCGGGCTGGTATCTTCGACAATGATGTTGGTCTCTGTCGCCGCGAGTTGGCTTGTTCCGAGCCTCAAGAAGCGGTTCGGATTGGCGACGATGTTTCTGATTGCGATGGGGATACAGGTTGGGTTGGTCGGGGTGCTTGCGCTGACTAATTCGGTGATTGCCATTGCGTTTCTGTTTCTGCGCATGGTGCCGTCGTCCATTCATGGGCCGCTCTTGATTGCGCGCGTGCAGCCGGAGTTGGAGGATGACAGCCGCGCGACGTTCCTGTCGATCAAGAGCCTTGTGGGACGATTGATGTTCGCAAGCTCGCTTTGGTTGGCATCTTCGGCAACTTCGGAGATTGGATTGATGAGTTATCCCGAGATGCAGTTGGTTCTTGGGGCTTATTTTACGGTTGGAGCTGTGGCCTTGGTGCTGCTTGCGCTCACTGCGCGGAGGGCCGGTATTGAGGCGGCGAATGAACCCGCGACCCGCGACGAGAAACCCGGTTAAGGCGGGCATTTGACCGGCGCAATCGAAGTTCGTGTTGGCGTGTTGGATGAGACGGTGCGCCATGCTTGGCTTACCGGTGTTCGACCGTATCAAGCCTGGCGATTTCCGAGGGTCGGGCCTAGACGACATTAGCCTGCTTTAAGGGAAGCTAGCGCTGGACCCTTGAGGGGGAGCGGTTAAGGTAAATGTCATGGATCAGAGCGCGCTCAAGTCATCGATGATTTTGCCAGTCGTGTCGGTGCCCGAGTACTGGCGAGACATTGGCTGGATGAACGATGTGCAAGCCGCGTGGACCGAATTCGACAAGATTTTTGGCAAATGATGCAGGCCGGCGCGAAGGGGAACGTCACACTGTTTTTGGGCGCACCGACGCGTGTTGGGCAAGCGTTGAATGACATGGTCCGCGAGGAGTCTGGTGCATTTGAAGCAGCGGGTCTCGTGGCAGTCCGCAATGTGGTTGCGACGCACGCGCTGCGCGATGCGATCGGAGACAATGCAGATGCAGGATCCCTTTCGGAGATTTTTGAGAAGGCGGCGGGTCTTG
>CAYPVG010000112.1:0-5074 GCA_964414085.1 uncultured Boseongicola sp.
GTTCGGACTGCAGCCTGCGCCGTGTCGGCTGCGCTCCTCCTTTTTGGTCTCCTCTGGCTCACGCAGAGCCAGGCACAAGCGGTGTGAGCAGACCAAATTAAGGGCGGCGCCTGACCAGGCGGCGCCTTTCCTAAACTAATCCTCCAAGGGACAGAGCCATGAACGTTCTTGAACGCGTGAACATCGCAATCCTTCTAGTGACGATCTCGTACATCATCACGCTGGACAACTTCCTTGCCGACATCGACGAGATCAGCCTACAGATGCGGTGGTTCATAACATTCTTCACGAGTGTCGGGGTCTTCAGGCTCCTGATCTTGCTGATCTATTGGTTGATCCGTCGCTCTGATCTTCTGTTGTCACTGTACCACCGGAATAAGTTCCTCAAGGGGCTCTGGACCTACAGCTACGAAGCGAATGGCAAACGCCACTTTGGAATCTGGCGAATTGCGCAGGACGTAACTGGACTATCGATCACAGGCTACGGTGTGAATGAGAATGGGACGATGGATAGCCACTTCCGCAGCATCAGCCAGATCTTCGAGCACCAGGGTGTAGACGAAATCATGTTCGCCCGTACCGATGTCGAAAGCTGCGACGAACACTATTCGAAATCGACCCTATACATCGACCCACATAGCCGCCGGTCATTCCTCTCCGGCCCAACTGAGATACGGGCGCAGTCTGTGCTCTATGGTTACGAGGAAGATGGGGTTCGCCATGCGGAATTAAGCCTTCGTCGCGCTGAAAAGGGGCTGAGCGAAAACGAAATTGTCGACCTGTTAAGGGAGCAAGAGTCGCCGGTATGACGAAGCGCTGGTCATGTCACGTACAACGCCGCTGTCTCTTTCGAAGACTGAATAGTCAACGGGTTCGAGCGTGATTTATCGCAAAGAAGCTCAAAAGCTGTATCTTGAGCGTTCCAACTGAGGCTTCAGAGACGCGCCGCTTTGCTAAAGCTTCACCCAAGCTGCATTCCGTTGCGAGCTTCGGACGCAGGCGTCGACGAAACTCACTCCCTTAAGGCCATCAGAGACCGTCGGATATGTGACTGCATCATCAACCGGATTACCCGTCCTTCGCGCCAAAATTGCTCTTGCCGCTTCGGTGTAGATATTCGCGAAACCCTCAAGGTAGCCTTCTGGGTGCCCAGGAGGAATGCGGCTCATGCGGGCTGCGGCTTCGCCGGAACCAGCACCACCTCGGGTGATCAACCGCTTGGGTTCTCCAAAGGGCGTGAACCAGAGATAGTTTGGGTCTTCCTGTGCCCATTCCAGCCCACCTTTCTCACCGTAGACTCGAATGCGCAGGGCGTTTTCGTTGCCGGGGGCTACTTGGCTGGACCAAAGCATTCCCTTGGCTCCGCCCTTAAAGCGCAGCATCACATGTGCATTGTCATCGACTTGGCGACCGGGGACGAAAGCTGTGAGATCGGCGGCAAGTTCTTCGGCTTCCAGACCGCTTATGAAACACGCCAGATTGTAGGCGTGGGTTCCGATGTCACCTGTCGAACCACCGGCACCTGATCGCGCAGGATCTGTCCTCCACTCGGCCTGCTTGAAATCCTGCTCAACCGTCAGCCAGTCTTGCGGGTACTCGACTTGAACCACACGAATTTGTCCGATCTCGCCGGCAGCAATCATCTCTCGCGCCTGTCGGACCATTGGATAGCCGGTATAGTTGTGAGTCAGAATAAACAGCGAATCTGAGTTTTCGGCGGCTTTCACCATCTTTTTGGCATCCGCGAGGGTAGATGTCAGCGGCTTGTCGCAAATGACATGGATCCCGCGCTTTAGGAACTCACGTGCAGCTTGGTAATGCACATGGTTGGGCGTCACGATCGAAACGGCTTCGATCCCGTCTTTGCGCCGCGCTTCGCGTATCGCCATCTGTTTATAATCGTCATAGATGCGCGGCAAACCCAGTGCCTCACCACTTGCGCGTGACTTTTCTGGCGTCGATGAAAGAGCCCCAGCGACCAGTTCAAACTGGTCGTCGATGCGCGACGCAATTCGATGCACGCCTCCAATAAATGCATCATTGCCGCCCCCGACCATCCCGAGGCGAATGCGTCCGGTGAGGTTCTCGTTTCTTCCAGTGACCATCAGTCTATTCCTAGCATTGTCCGGTTGCCCGCTTCGTCCGTGCCGCCGTCGGCAAAATCATCAAACGCGACTTCTGTCGGACGAATGATGTGATCGCGGACAAAGGCTGCCCCCTCGCGGGCGCCGTCTTCGGGGTGTTTAATGGCGCATTCCCATTCAACCACCGCCCAACCATCAAAGCCGTTGGCCGTCAATTTTGAGAAAATCGCGCTGAAATCCACTTGCCCATCTCCGAGCGACCGGAACCTGCCGGCGCGATCCACCCAGCTTTGATACCCTGAGTAGACACCTTGCCGACCCGTTGGGTTGAATTCCGCGTCCTTCACATGAAACATGCGGATCCGGTCTTTGTAGATGTCGATATGGTCGATGTAGTCGAGGCACTGCAGAACATAGTGCGATGGATCGTAGAGCATGCAAGCCCGGTCATGGTTGCCGGTGCGCTCAAGAAACATTTCGTATGTAACACCGTCGTGCAGGTCTTCGCCGGGGTGAATCTCGTAGCAAACATCCACTCCGCAATCTTCAGCGTGATCTAGAATTGGCTTCCATCGCGCGGCAAGCTCATCAAAAGCCGTTTCAATCAATCCGGCCGGTCGCTGTGGCCATGGATAGACGTATGGCCATGCCAATGCGCCCGAAAACGTCGCATGGGCACCAATTCCCATGTTCTTTGAAGCTGTTAGAGCCTTTTTGACCTGATCAACTGCCCATTCTTGACGCGCCTTTGGGTTGCCTCTGACCTCTTCTGCGGCAAAACCGTCAAAAGCCGTGTCATATGCAGGGTGGACCGCCACAAGCTGACCCTGAAGGTGGGTCGAAAGCTCAGTGACCTCTACTCCATTGGCCGCCGCCACACCTTTGAATTCATCGCAATAATCCTTGCTCTCAGCAGCCTTGCCGAGATCAAACAACCGCCCATCCCAGCTTGGAACCTGAACGCCCACGTAGCCGCAATCGGCGGCCCACTTGGTTATGGCATCCCAGGAATTGAATGGAGCATCATCTCCGGCGAATTGTGCCAGGAACAGCGCAGGTCCCTTAATCTGTTTCATTGGTTCCTCCCTTGGATACTCACTTCATGGACGGCAAGTTTTCACGGATCACAATCTCGATCCTTATGGTTTCTTGGCTCTTGATAACCGGCGTTTTATCACACTTCGCACGTAATACCCGAAGCGCGCTTCTTGCAAGGTGGCCTGTGTTTTGGGTGATGACTGCATCTACAACACCGTCGCGCAAGAGGGCGACGGAATTTTCAGTGAGTTCATGGTCGATTAAGATCGGTCGATGTGGCAATCCGGCTGCAGAGATAGCACGTGCAACCCCTTGGACGCTGGCACCAACCGAGTAGACACCAATTGCGTCCGGATTCTGCTGTAGTGCACGGAGGGTTACACGTTCCGTGTGCTCAGGGTCTTCCTGTCCTTCAAGACTGGGCAAGGACTCCAAGTTCGGAAAGTCAGCACCGATTACCTGATCAAAGCCATGGCGGCGTTCGATCATGTCGCGTGATTGCTTATTTGTGATAACCACCACGATCTTGCCTTTTTGGCCCCCAGCGAACCGCCCTAAAAGACGACCGGCAGTCCGACCAGCGGCAACGTTGTCGATACCCACAAAATGGTCACGGTCAGAGTTCGGCTGGTCCGATACGAGAGCCACAACCGGGATGCCTCGTTTGCGCAGTTCAGAAATGGCGTCCCGGACCAAAGGAGTTTCCTTGGCCATGATCGCAAGACCATCAACCTCATCTGGGTTCAGTTCGCCAAGAGTCGCTGCCAGTTGTGTATGATCGTGGTTTGGCACCCGGATCGTGCGAACTTCTGTTCGATTCTGTGGAGCATTCAGTATGATTTCCGAGATGCCTTGTTCGAGGCTCGCCAGGAATTGGCCTTTCCAATCCGGCAAGACGAAAACAAATCGATAAGTTTTCTGCCGCGCCAAGTTGGCGGCCGCCGTATCGCGGATGTATCCAAGCTCATCGATCGCCTCCTGGACTTTCTTGATCGTGACAGAACGAACACCCGGGCGCTCGTTCAGCACACGATCGACAGTCGCTAAGCTCACGCCCGCCACACGGGCAATGTCATTGACCGTTGGTTTGGCGACGACGGTGAGATTGGGCTTCGACAGTTTAGTTCACCATTTCCTTTGCAAGCGTATCGAATAGTAGCGCGACTGCCTCAGCACCAGGGTCATTGTGACCCTTCAGGTTCTCTTCCGGCACGTAAGCGGCTCTACCCGCTTTTGCGCGATGAATGGAAGCCGTGGAATCCGCCCCGGCACGGGCGGCCGCGGCAGCGGCGGCCATACCACTCGGCAGTGCATCGAGCGCAGGCGCGAGCGCGTCGATCATTGTGCGGTCGCCGACCGATGCACCGCCAACTTGGCTGACCCTGTCCAACCCGTCCACAAGAGCTTTTTGCACCGATGCGCCATTCGCGCAGGCGTCGCCTGCAGCATTGAAATAGATCGCAAGGATAACGCCAGACGATCCACCCATGGTCTGACTAAGCTCGTTCCCAAGCGCTGGGAATAACTGCGTCAGATCTGCCAGCGGCATGCGGTCCAGACTGGACTTGAGCGCGCGCGCTGCCGTTGCAAGCGTACTGCCTGTATCGCCATCGCCTGACTTCGCGTCGAGCTCGTTCAGTTGCCCTTCCGCCGAGATCAACAGATCTGCGACGTTCACGATGATCTCCCGGGTTCTGTCATTCTTGGACGGAATCGGTTCGATCGGTGTCAGGCCATCTGGCAGGCCAACGACAGGCGGCTCGACGACTTCCGCCATTCCCGGCCAAGCTGGCATTGGTACGGGTGCGGCCAGTGCGGCATGTTCAGCGGGGGTTACATCCATAATCGACACAGAAAACCCGTGCATATCGAGCGATGTCATTAACGGCGCTGGGCCGATTATTTGATTAACTAGTCCGGACTCGGTCAAGGCGTGCGTCAGCACAGACATT
>CAYPVG010000113.1:0-5014 GCA_964414085.1 uncultured Boseongicola sp.
GATCCAATCCGTTCTGCCGAGACCCCGGAGAGGCCTTCGTAATTCGAGGCAATTCCCGAGAGCGCCTCGGGATCCATTCCTTTCTCCGGATCTCCGTATTGCGCGTGAAACCGGAAGAAACGGAGGATGCGAAGATAGTCTTCTTTGATCCGGGATGCGGCGTCTTCGATGAATCGAATACGTCGCTCAAGAAGATCGGGCAGACCTTCCAATGGATCCAAAATCTGACCCTCACGATCGGCGTAAAGCGCATTCATCGTGAAGTCTCGACGGCGCGCATCTTCTTCGATGCTGGTAGTAAATGACACTGTTGCCCGTCTACCGTCGGTTTCCACGTCTTGTCGGAACGTTGTGACTTCGAAAGAGGCGTTGTTGACAACGAGCGTTACTGTCCCGTGTTCAATGCCAGTCGGAACCGCTTTGACGTCAGACTGGTTCGCAAGCGATATGACCGTTTCCGGTCTTGCAGAGGTAGCAAGGTCGATATCTGTAACCGGCGCTCGTAAGAGCGCGTTTCTGACGCATCCGCCAACGGCGTAGACCAAATGCCCGTCCTCTCTGAGAAGATCGAAGACGCGTTGCGTGTCTGCGGCGGTTAGCCAGGGTTCATCAATTTTCGTCATCAACCATCCGGTCTGCCAACGCGCACAGCATCCTCGCTGTTGCTCCCCAGATGTAATAGGGTCCCCACGGCACCGTAAAGTAGGCGCGTCTGACACCACGCCACCGCCGACCTTCAACGGAATAAAGGGATCGGTTCAACACATGTGAAAGCGGGACCTCAAAGACCTCTGCGACCTCACCCGTTTCGGGTGTCGGTGTGAAAGGTGCCCGCACCAGCGCGATGACGGGCGTGACTTCGAATCCGGTGACAGTCTCATGGCACGGAAGCGTACCAAGAATATCGAGATTGCCCCGAATAAGTCCGATCTCCTCTTCCGCTTCACGACAGGCGGTCGCAACAACATTGGCATCGTCTTGGTCAAGCTTCCCGCCTGGAAAAGCGATTTGCCCAGGATGATGTTTGAGGGTCGAAGCTCTCTTCGTCAGAAAGACCCTCGGTCCGGCGTCCGTTTCTCGGATCGCAATTAGAACCGCCGCCGTCCTTAGTTTTCTGCTCTCTGGCAGAGAGACATCTGCGTTTAGATCGTAGTCGGAAGACGGTCGACCCGGGCGATCAAGCGCCCGGATCAACTCATTTCTTAAATCAGTCTGCATTCTTTTCCGCTTCGAACCCAAGTGTTTTGGGGTCGAACTCGTAATGCGCCCCACAGAACTGGCAGTCGGCAGTAACGATGCCCTCGTCAGTGGTCATATGCGCGATATCGCGGGCAGAATAGATCGACAAAGACTGTCGCACGCGGTCATCTGAGCACGTGCATCCAAACTGCACCGGCTGGGCTTCGAACACGCGCGGCGTGTCCTGATTGAACAAGCGCACCAGCAAGTCTGTCGGCTGTACCGTTGGTCCAATCAGCTCAATGTCGTCGGCCGTATCGAGCAGAACGTTCACATGACTCCAGTGATCGTTCTCGTTGTCATCAAGTATATCCTCGGCCTCAAGCAAGCCGCCCTCGCCCGAGCCACCTTCGGCAGCTGCAATCGAGGCTTTCGGCATTTGTTGAAGCATGACACCGCCGGCCCGCCAGTGCAGGTTTTCCCCTGGTTGTGCTGATTGTCCAAAGCTCACGGCAAATCGCGTGGGAAGCTGCTCGGATTGCGCGAAATAGGTTTGCGCGCATGCCGATAGAGAACCACCTGCAATCGGAGTGATCCCTTGATAGGGCGTCGTGTCCTGGCCCTGATCGATCAAGATGGCAAAGTATCCCTTGCCGATCTGCCCGAACGGATCGGCATTTAAGTCCAAACGCTCAGCATCGTAGCTCGCATAAGCACGGATTCGTGCCGGAGCGCCGTCCTCAGTTGGGCCATAGTAATCGGTTGCGATCAATCGCGCCGGCCCATCGCCGCGGACTTGGATGGATAGTTTCCAACGGAGTTTTATCGTTTGACCAATAAGTGCCGTCAGCAATGCGGCCTCAGCCACAAGCGCCTCAATGGGAGCGGGATAGTCATGCTGCGATAGTACTTGCTGCAGCACGCCATCAAGACGCGCAATCCGGCCGCGCGTGTCTGTGCGGTCAAGTTGGAACGGGAGGACTGTATCGTCCCAAGCGATTTTTGATCCAGAAGTCATTGGGGTTTCCTTGCGCAGCGCGCGGGTGCATACCGCGACTATATAGGTGCTGCAAGTCGAGGACCAAGGCCATGATTCCCAGGGTGGGCGAACCTGTCATAACGGGTATGCGCTATAGGCTGCGTCCAGGCGCCTATGCGATACTCATTCGGCGCGGGCAGGTACTGCTTACGCACCAATCTCAACCCGAGCCTGAGTTTCAACTTCCAGGCGGCGGAATAGACAAGGGTGAGCAAGTTATCCCAGCTTTGCACCGCGAAATATTCGAAGAAACAGGATGGCACGTCAGCGGTCTCAAACGCCTCGGGGCATATCGCCGTTTCTCTTATATGCCTGAGTATGATTTATGGGCCGAAAAGGTTTGCCATGTTTTTGTCGGCCGCCCCACATTCGCCTTGGGTGGCCCGACAGAACCACATCATGAGGCGGTTTGGGCGAACATTCCTACCGCAGTAGAACTTCTGGCTGGTGATGGTGATCGGTTGTTCTTGAGCGGTTTTCTTTGAGGAACTCTCATACCTTTAACTCAATGAATACCGCCGAGAGATCGTCTGGAAACTCTTCAAGCCTCGAAGCGGTTTTGAGAGCTAAATGAAGCTGATTTATGAAGTTCGGCCCTTCTGAACTCGCAATTTGCGTCAATAGATCACTTAAGCCGTCCTCTTCCAGAAGTGTGCCTTCGGCATCCACCGGACACTCGGTCAAACCATCGGAGTGAAGTAACAATCGGTCACCTTTTCCAAGATGTGCCTCAAGGCTTGTGAATTCCGCGCCCGGTATTAAACCAATCGGCATTCCGAAAGACGAAACATAGTCGACCTGTCCGTCAGCGCGCAAAATCGCCGGGTTTGGATGTCCGGCTTGAGCCATTGTTACCTTTCCCGTTTCAAAATCGACGTCGGCCAGAACCATCGTGAAGTAGCGGTCCGTCTCAATCTCTGCCAGGAGAAGGTCGTTCAACATCGTGCAGACTTCGTCTGGAGGACGCATTATGCGAGCGCCGTCAGCATCTACAGTTAGTGCTATATTTCGCTCAGGTGACGCAGGATTAAGAAGGCCGGCAATTCTCGCGGTCATTAGGGCCGAGGCAACACCATGTCCTGCAACGTCGACTGCATAAATGCCGTACCGGTTTTCGGAGATGGGGAACAAACCACAGAGATCGCCGCCCACGTGTCCGCTTGGCTCATAGAGAAGCGAAACTTCTCCTTTTGGCAAATCGAAGTGCCGCTGAGGAACAAGCGCCTGCTGGAAACTTCGTGCCTCCTGGAGATCTCGATCAACGGCGGAATACAGACTTTGCAGTTCTGCCAAAGTGTTCTGCAATTGGTCGCGCTTCTCCTTAAGGTCGTTTTGCGCCAGCAAAATGCGCTCGCCTGCCTTGATCCGGGCTTTCATCTCGACCGTGTTGAAAGGCTTGGACAGGAAATCGTCCGCGCCGCTGTCAAGTCCCTCGGCCAAGACATCACGCTCAGTTTGTGCAGTCAGTAGAATGAAATAGGCGGGTTGTTCACCCTTCAAAGCGCGAAACGCGCGGCAAAACTCAACTCCGGACATTCCGGGCATTATCCAATCGCTGATCACGAAAGATACATCTTCAGATTGGCAAATGCTCAACGCGGCCTCGCCACTGTCTGCCTCCAGTGTTCGATGTCCCCATCGCGTCAGCGTCTTTGCCAGAAGTTTCCGCTGCGCGCGACTGTCATCCACAACGAGAATGCAGAACCTCGCGTTCCCAGGCTGCGCTTCTGGCTTTTCTGTCAACGCTAAGTTCATCGACCCGGTATCCGCCACGCGGGTTAATTCTCAGTGAAGCTTTAGGAAGCAAAACCGCGCACTGCTTCAAGGAAACTTTAACACTCAATCACTTAAACACTTCGGGAAAGGGATCAGAGATGATTGATTGGACACGCGTCGCGGAGCTGCGAGACGAGGTCGGTGAAGAAGATTTTGACGAAGTGGTTGAGATCTTTTGCGAGGAGGTTTCTGAGGTTCTTGACCGGCTCGATGTCACCGAGATCGAAAAAGCAAAAGCAGATCTTCATTTCCTAAAGGGCAGCGCTGCAAACATTGGAATGAAGAACCTTTGCAAGGTGTGCGCGGATGCAGAGCACGAGGTGGCGGCGGGAAGACCCCAAGATGTGGATCTAAAGAAACTGCGATCGGCCTACGATGCATCGCTCCAAGAACTACAAAGATAGCCCCTGCATTATTGAGCGGGGTAACATTCGAATCGTTGCTGCCTCATCGAATTCTCTTGGAAACACGACGGATTGTTTAGTCTGGAGAAGCAATTGTGTCCCTAGCCTAAGCACTTCTCGCTTAGGAGAAACAAACTCTAAATTCGACGCAATAAACCGCCGATCATGGTTCGAATAACGAGACGCGGGACGCGGCAATAGGCTAGTTTTGGGCGCGTTCCGCGAGACGTTTTCAGGAGTAGTGCGTTATGAAAACCGTTATCAAAGCCAGCGTGACTGCCATGTTGGTTACCGCCGTTTCTTCCACTTCGCTAGGTGTTGTCGGGTCAGCACTCTTGGTCGACCCCGCCTTTGCCAAATCGGACAAAGCAAACAGCAAGTCGAGCGAGTCTCGTGGGAATAGCCAAAAAGAGAAGGCCAATCGCGGAAAAGGAAGGCACGAATCGTCAAGCAAAGGCAAACCAACCAGCCTAGAAACACTCTTCGGAGTGTTGATTGGTGAGGAAAAGCGCAAGCCAAAGGCGTCCAATCAGGCCAGCGCTAAAGCGGCCTCAAAGAAACCTGCGAAGAATAGTGAGTTCCACCCAAGCGAGCTTGGCAACATGAACGGCGCGCT
>CAYPVG010000114.1:0-4353 GCA_964414085.1 uncultured Boseongicola sp.
CCGCATCCCGGCAAGGACCACCCAGTACCGAAAGGCTCCGGCCGGCATTCTAGCCTAGCTCCCTCGTGCTTATCTCGTGGGCATCATGCGTATCGCTGAAGATTGGGCCGGCTGTTTTCGGATCCATTCCAATGTTCCGCAAGTCAGACAGGAATGCTGTTAATCCCTGCATATCTTGCAAAGACGGCATCACTGTGAGCGCGGCAGTTCCAGGAACCGAATGCGTTTCCAGGATCGAACGCAGCGGCTCACCCGGAGCCTCCAGGACCTCCGCAAGCGACCAAACCTTAACACTCGCCCGCGTGCGCCGCTCCTTTAGCATTGTGATAAGGTCTGTCTCTTTCTTCTGAAGCCGCGCAGCCTTGCGCCGGATTACATGGGCGGGCTGACCGGATTTCATCAAAGGCAAGGCCCATGCACCGCTGATGATCGAGACACGCGCATTGGGATCACAAGCAAGAAACGGAGTAATCTTGTGCTTGTCGCGAGCGGCAAGCAAGAAGGATTGGTAAGCGTCACGCCTCGACCAAATCAGATTGGCCAGGAAAGTCACAGGATCGTAGTCACGCAGGCGCGCGCTATCGGTCAGGCCGCCCGCAACAACGCAGGTATCATCGGCAAACTCGACGCGATCAGGAGCAAACAAATGACCGTGCGCGATCGATCCGAGGCTCCCCTGCACCCAGTCACCGAAGCTTCGGTAGACCGCATCAAATCCATAGAAAACAGCGTAGTTCTTTGCCGTTTGCGGGCCGTCAAAGTCGTCACGTGGGAACCGCCCTGTCATTCGAAGGCCTGGGCGGCCACTCGTACGCCGTTCGGTTGCTGCAGCAAAGGTCCGGTCTATTTCGCTGGACGTGCGACGCGCGGGCGATGCCAACGGTAGATCACCTAGAAACGCGCCGTAAACCCGCTGCGCACCGGGCCAAATCTTGCGGGCAAAGAAGGCCGGGCTTTGCCGAAGCAGCTCGAGATGGTCGTCGAAAAACAAGTGCGGCTTGCCCTGAAAATCGAACTTGGAAAGCGTTAGCGTTCGGCTTTCAAGCTGCCTCGCGTGGCGTCTAACCAACGTGGCATAATAGCTTTCGTCCGGAATCCATACGCGTCGGAAATACCTGTCGAGGCGGGCGCTGTCAGGGTCCGCCGCAATCGCTTGAAGCGTTTTGCGCGTTAGACACCACCACTGCGAACCCATATGTGGAGTGACGTCCTCTGGCACCCGGCGCCTAAGACCCAACATGCGTTGGATCGAGACCCACGCATCAAACAAGCGTCGCCGCCGCTTCCACGAGAATGGGAACGTCAACGTAAACCGTTCTTCACTGAGCCCCCCTTGCGTCCAGGTGACATCGTCAGTGGTGACACTTTCGATAAAATCCGTGTCAGGGTTTTGATCCAGAAACGCTTGAAGCTCGCGCAACGGCCGGATCGGGAGGCAGGAGCCAGAGATCAGATAGACATGTCGGATGTCCGGCGCGCGAGCGAGCAAGTATGCGCTGGCGCTTCGCGAAGCCTCAACCAATGACCAACACCCCCACCGACACGCAATGCGAGGGGCAAAGTGGATCAAGGGTTGCCCGGACGTCAGGCGTACAAGATCATAAAACGCACGGTCATCCGCAGACTTATCCACGTGAATGACAACCGGAGCGCCCTGCTCTGCCAAGTGCCGCGCGACTTGCCCAGCGCGGTTCAGGTTGGCATGTGCCATCATGACGAACCCGACACTCATGCCCAATTGCCTTTCGACATGAGGCCGAGCGCTTCGAGGCGTTGCCAGCCGTCAAACCTTTCTGAAACGGATGTCCAAAGGCCGTCGCTTGGTTTGGCCTTGCTGTAGTATGCATCGTATTCACGACCGCGGGCGAAATGCTGTCGCCGATCCACTTCTTCTGCTGCTTTCTCGTCGAACAGATCGAGGAACTTGGCATGCAAGAGGCAACCGGTTGCCTTTTCACCGCCAGCATCATCGTAAACCCGGTTCAAGCCGCGTGGCAGAAGCATGTGGGTCGAGCTGACGTAAGCATACTTGCGGCTCCACTTGACCAGCGGGATCTTGTTCAAAGACGGTGCTTGCTCAGGTGCATTGTCAAAGAACGCCCGCGCACGCGGGCCGCCTTGAATCCACAGATTTCCGTAACGATGGTTCTTGGAGAACGTGTAATTCGCGGCGTCAAACCAAGGTGCGATCTCGAAGGGGTCTTCGCCTTCGCGGTAGGGTTGAGCCGAAACCGGGCCACGTGGATACATATCAAGGAGCAGCGTACCGAAGCTGCGAATTTCCGACTGATCTAGCCAGCCACACAGCGCGGGAAGTGGTCGGGTGTCACAAAAGGGATAAACGAGAAACTCGTCAGGATCGAGCGTCAGCGTCCAGTGCCCATGCGCGTAGCGGAACTTGAGCCAATTCAGCCAGTCCGTGCCGAAACGGCTTTCCCGGTACCAGGCATCTGTGTGCCATAGCGAGACATCTGGTTGTTCGGCCAGATACTCGGCACCACCGTCTTCCGATCCGTTGTCGACGAACAAGAAATGGTCAACGCCCAATGCACGGTAGTAGTCGAGGAAGTAGGGCAAGCGCAGTTTCTCGTTCCGTATGGTGAGAAATGCGAGAATCGCGCCAGGACCAATCTGCCCTGTGCGGTCAGCAACGACTGTAAGTTCACGGCGTTTACGAATGGCGCGGATCTGCCGCTTGCGGCGTTCGATCCTGAAATTGAGAGATCTGAGAATCCCCAAAGTGCCCTGCCCGACCTATATTGCCGGGCCCGCAGACAGGCACGGCGATTAAATCAATTCGAAGACTCGGTCGAAGTGTTTTTCCCACGTCGGCAGCCCGTATGCGAGCAGATCGGCGCGGCGTTTTGCCCTTTGCGCCAGGTCTTCGGTGGCCAACCCCCGTATGGCCTGGAACCACTGATACATATCGGCCGGATCTGCGTAAATAGGCTTGTCGCCCAGAAACAACTCTACCGTGCGCAAAGGTGCAGAAATCGACGGGATTCCAAGAGCAGTCGCCTCAAACGGGGGCAAGCCAAAACCTTCCGCGTGGGATGGGAACAAAAGGCCGGTTGCTCCGGCAAGTTGCGCTTTCATTTCTTTGTCCGGAAGCGAGCCCATTTCGAAAACAGTTCGCCCAACATGCGGCGAGTGATCGAGCCACTCGAAGACTTCCGGGTTCTTCCACCCGCGCGCGCCTATGATGCGAAGCTCTGGAATGCGGCTTTCGTCCATCTTGCGATGCATCCGATCCCAGATGTCCAGAAGCAGTTTGTGGTTCTTCCTCGGTTCAATTGTACCAAGAACCACGAAATATGGCTTGTCTGCTTTTTCAACGTTCGCGGGCTGCCCGCCCACATCAATACCGAGAGGCGACACTAGGACCGGCACGCGATGCCCGGTGCCAACCATGCGACGTTCGATGCTTTCGCGTACTTCGTCCGAGGGAACGATGATGTGGTTGGCAAAGTTGATTGTCGCCGTGAGCCGCTCAACAAATTTCGCCCTGCTTGCTTCCGTCTGATACTCGGGGAAATCCACAGGGATAGTGTCATGAATCATGACGATCTTGCGGTTGTCGGGCATTTCCATCATCGCGCGGAACGTTTGCGAGTTCAGGTTGGTGTGCCCAACATTGATGTAGGCCAGCCCATTTGGCATGCGCCACATGATCTTCCGAATTGACAGAGTCGAAGACCGGGAAGATGCAATCGCTCGAATGGTCGATGCCAGATCAGCGCCATCAAGATCGGTTCTGTCCAGATACTCCGGCAGGCGCGGTAGCCGGTCGGGCTCGAACATCAGAAAGCCGCGAGGCGTACGAATTAGGGCCCAGCCGTTGCGGCGGATCGTTTCTTCCAGATACGCCCGTTCAACCCGGTCGATGCCCGTGGAAGCTCGGGGACCGAGTCGAGAAAAAGTCCTGCTGAGATCTAGGACGGGGGTAGCCACAACTATACGCCTGCAAACTTTCTGCTTGGTTGAGTCTTAGACCTACTCTGCGGCGCGGATCAATGGCGATATCTCCCGCAGAAAGGCAGATAGCTCATCTTGCAGGTCTTCGCGCGCCAAAGCAAAGCTCACCGTCGCCTGAAGGAAGCCGGCTTTCGAGCCGCAATCAAAACGCTGACCCTCAAACTTGAGTGCATGCACTGACCGACCCGACCCCACTTCCGCAGCAACCGCATCTGTTAGTTGAATTTCTCCGCCTGTGCCGGATTTCTGGCGGTGAAGAGTCTCCAAAACATCAGGAGTCAGGATGTAGCGACCAATCACAGCCAAATTCGATGGTGCATCGTCCACATCTGGCTTTTCCACCATCCCTTCAACCGAGAGCAACGGCCCAGCCGATGG
>CAYPVG010000115.1:0-3216 GCA_964414085.1 uncultured Boseongicola sp.
TGATTTCGGCTCCGGCACCTCTGGCAGCACGGGCCAGCCCCCTGCAATATGCCATTGGGTTGATGGTGCCGGCGCGATGATCAAGCAAGCCGCCGTGAAAAACCGTCGTCCCGGTCTTTAAGGCAACTTCTTCACGGTTCAACAATTCGACCGGAGCACCTAGCCTGTCCCACTCCGCGAACCGCGACCGCAAGTTCTCTAACCCCGATGGCGCGTGGGCTGCGTGAATCGTTCCGGTTTTGGTGACCTCGCAGCGGATCTGATGCTTCTCAATGAGATTGAACACCATCTCTGGTGCGGCGCCGAAGCGTTCCACGAATTTTGGACCGTAGGTGTCGCCAAGCTGTTTGCGCACTTGAGCTGGTGGATGCCAGACGCCCGCGTTTACGAGGCCAACATTTCTTCCCGACCCACCAAATCCGATATGGTTGGCTTCGAGCACATGGGCGCTGAGACCCCTTTCGGCACAATGCAGCGCGGTCGATAGCCCTGTGAAACCACCGCCAACGATCGCAACATCCACTTTCTTGTCGCTGACGACAGGGTTCTCATAGTCCTCTTCCACGGCGGAAGAATCCCAAAGAGAAACAGTGCTGTCGCGTGTCATGGAAACACCTTTGTTCGGTGATAAGCCGCAGGCAAGCGTGCGTCAGCGGATGGTTGCATCAACAAGATCGAAGCGTCAATGTATCAGGAACTTGCTCCGAACATTGGCAGACATCTCATGAAAAAGCTTACGGTCTCAGCTTCAGATATGGTGAAGGCCGCCCGCGACCGTATTGAGGAAGTTGAAACGTCTGATTTGATCGAAATGATCGATGATCCTGATGTAGTCATCGTCGACATTCGCGATATCCGCGAGCGGCAACGCACGGGAGCAATACCGGGATCAGTGCATGCTCCTCGCGGCATGATCGAGTTCTGGATCGACCCAGAAAGCCCATATCACAAAGACGTCTTTGCACAGGACGGCAAGAAGTATGTTTTTCACTGTGCATCGGGGTGGCGATCAGCGCTAACCGTGGCGACGCTGCAGGAGATGGGATTTGAAGCGGCACATCTGAAAGAAGGGTTTTCGAGCTGGGCGGACATGGGGGGACCGATTGAGCCCGTCGCAAGAAAGTAAAATTGTCTGAGAGATGTTGGCGAACAAGAAGTCGGTTCGAGGTTGAATGGGTTCAATGTGAGCCGCTACGCCAAAAATTACAATACGAACACGGCTTAACACGCATCATCACACACCCGCGAGGGGTGGTGCCTTTGATGAAATCCTCACGTTAGGTTGCGTCCGTACCGATACCCTAAGGAGATTCCCATGAAATGGTTCATCGCATCCGCCATGTTGGCGGCAAGCTCCACCGCAGTGTTTGCCGGTGATCAATATGTAGACGAGACCGGCTTTGCAGTGTCGGGCTATGACGTAGTTGCTTACTTTGGTCTTGATCAGTCCGCCGTTGGCACCGCACAGCCTCAAGGTGTGCCAGGAAGCGCCAGCATCACAGCAGAATACAATGGCGCGACCTTCGCGTTCTCGTCTGAAGCGAACCGCGATGCCTTTGTTGCCAATCCTGCTCAGTACGCGCCTCAGTACGATGGCCACTGCGCCTATGGTGTATCGCGCGGCGGCAAAGTACCGGCCAACCCGAACCTTTGGCGCATTGTCGATGGGAAGCTCTATCTGAACATCACCAAAAACGTTGTTGGCTTCTGGGAAGAAGACATCCCAGGCAACATCTCCTTGGCCGAGAACAATTGGACAGGTATCGAAGGCTCCGCAGCTTCGACGGCGACCATTCCCTCGTTTACTTCTTCGGCTCCTAAGAGCTAACGTTTCGACATGAAGACGCTCTCACGCCGAAAATTTATGGCTCTTGGTGGAGTCGCAGCCGTTGGCGTGGGAGCGGCAGTTATTTTCCGAAGCTCATTGGCACGTGCCGATATCGCCACGGTAATGTCGCCACCAGAAGCACTGGCGGCGGCGGCAGCTGGCGACATCCTGATTGTGGATATTCGACGGCCGGACGAATGGGCGAGAACGGGCATCGCACGGTATGCTGTGCCGATTGACATGCGCGCAGATGACTTCCTCACTCAACTTGCGGCAGTTCGCACCTCGGACACGCAGCCCGTCGCGGTGATTTGCGCGAGAGGTGTACGGTCAGCTCGTATGACGCGCAGACTGGAAACGGCGGGCATTGGACCCATAGTGGACATCCCGGAAGGCATGCTGGGTTCAAGGGCGGGCCCTGGTTGGCTGGACCGTGGATTGCCGACACAACAGGTCAATTGAACGGTCCGAAGGAGTAGACCTTGCGCCGATTGCTCCTCACTTTGATATCGCTGCTGATTTCTTCCGCCACCAGTGCAACTGCGTGTTCAAGTGACACTGCCTGCATGGTTGGTGATCGAGCTTACTTTGTGGCCTTGCCTGAAACTTCAGGCAAGGAATCCATTTCTGCCGTTGTCTACATTCATGGTTGGGGTGGAAGTGGTGCCGGAGCCTTGAGGAATGCTGGCATGGTTTCGGCATTTCTTGAGCGCGGTTTTGCGGTGATCGCGCCGGACGGCGTTCCGCGCGAAGGGCGCCGCGGCCGCAGCTGGAGATTTCATCCAGTTACCGGCCAGCAAGAGGCTGAGGTCGATTTTCTGAAAGACGTTAGAGAAGACGCGATCGAACGTTTTGAATTGGACCCTGACAGAATAATTCTAGCGGGCTTTTCGATTGGTGGGTCAATGACTGCCTATACTGCCTGCCTCGCGCCTGAGAGTTTCTCGGCCTTTGCGCCTGTCGGTGGCAACTTTTGGCGCCCTCACCCCACGGAATGCGAAGGGCCCGTAAAAATGCTCCACACTCACGGCTGGAGAGACGGGACCGTGCCGCTTGAAGGGCGGGTGGTGAATGGTGTTCCGAGCGACGATCCAAACGCATTTATGCAAGGCGACATCTTTCACGCGATGGACATTTGGCGGCAGACGAACGGGTGTATCCACCTCAAAGCGGACCGGTTTCAGACCGACGGCGATTACTGGAGGCGCGCTTGGGATCGTTGCACTGAGGGCTCGGCGTTGGAATTTGCGCTCTATCCCGGAGGGCATACCATTCCAAATGGTTGGGCCGAACTAGTGGTGGATTGGTTCGAAAACTTATGATCGGCGGATAGAAGAATGCTCTTACTCACGGCTTGTGCGGCTGCAATTCTGATCGGCCTGTTTTCC
>CAYPVG010000116.1:0-9197 GCA_964414085.1 uncultured Boseongicola sp.
GACCACTGGCTCCACGAACGTCAGGCCACCGTCTCTGCTGACTGCGCACCGGAGGAGATGAATGCCGAAGACCCGCTCTTTATCCTCTACACCTCCGGCTCCACTGGTCAGCCCAAAGGCGTCGTCCACACCTCCGGCGGCTACCTCGTCTACGCATCGATGACGCAGGAATACGTCTTCGACTACCACGACGGTGACATCTTCTGGTGCACCGCAGACGTCGGCTGGGTCACTGGCCACAGCTACATCGTCTACGGGCCACTTGCGAACGGCGCGACGACTATCATGTTCGAAGGCGTGCCCACCTACCCCGACGCAGGCCGCTTCTGGGCCGTCTGCGAAAAGCACAAGGTGAACCAGTTCTACACCGCTCCAACCGCAATCCGCGCGCTTATGGGTAAGGGCACGGAACTGGTCGAGAAGTACGACCTCTCTGATCTCAAAGTCCTCGGCACTGTGGGCGAACCGATCAACCCCGAAGCGTGGAACTGGTACCACGAGGTTGTCGGCAAAGGGAACGTTCCCATCGTAGACACCTGGTGGCAAACCGAAACC
Organism: uncultured Boseongicola sp.; assembly: GCA_964414085.1. GTDB lineage: Bacteria > Pseudomonadota > Alphaproteobacteria > Rhodobacterales > Rhodobacteraceae > Boseongicola. The sequence continues at coordinate 556 of CAYPVG010000116.1, forward strand.
GGTGGTCACCTCATGACCCCCCTGCCCGGCGCAACCTCGACCAAGCCCGGCTCTTGCACGTTCCCATTCTTTGGCGTGCAGCCGGTTATTCTAGAGCCGCAGTCTGGCGAGGAAATCCACGACACTGTGGCGGAAGGCGTGCTCTGCATCAAAGACAGCTGGCCCGCACAGATGCGTACTGTCTGGGGCGATCATGAACGCTTCGAAAAGACTTACTTCGCCGACTACAAGAACTATTACTTTACCGGCGACGGCTGTCGCCGCGACGAAGATGGCTACTATTGGATCACAGGTCGTGTCGATGACGTCATCAACGTCTCCGGTCACCGCATGGGCACCGCCGAGGTAGAAAGCGCCCTCGTCGCGCACCCAAAAGTCGCTGAAAGCGCCGTAGTCGGTTATCCGCACGAGATCAAAGGCCAAGGCATTTACGCCTACGTCACTCTGATGGGCGGCGAAGAAGCCAGCGACGAGCTTCGCAAAGAGCTTGAAACCTGGGTGCGTTCCGAGATTGGTCCTATCGCGAAACCGGACCTTCTCCAGTTTGCACCGGGTCTGCCAAAGACGCGATCAGGCAAAATCATGCGCCGCATCCTGCGGAAGATCGCCGAGAACGATTACGGTTCACTGGGCGATACCTCCACATTGGCCGAGCCAGAAGTGGTGGACGATTTGATCGAAAACCGTATGAACCGCGGCTAAAGCTTCCAAATGCACCAAAAAGACCCGCCTCTTCAGGCGGGTCTTTCCTTTTACACTGAGCGCCAGAAGAAAGACTCTCTTCCTGATTTGTGTTATCTAAAGCCGATGGCAGGCAGGTCAGCAGGCAACTCAATTCAAGGAGTTGGCTTGATGATAATGCGTATATTTCAGGTAATCACCCGGCCCGGGAAAGAAGAAGAGTTCTGCAAATTCTTCCACGAAAAGGCAATTCCGCTCATGCGCAGCACACAGGGGCTCGTCCAAGTCTTGCCCGGTGCAGCGCGGAGTGAAACGCCACGAGAATTCAGCTTCGTCATGATATGGAAAGACTTGGAGTCTCTGAAATCGTTTGTCGGAGAAGACTACACGTCTCCACACATCGCACCCGAAGAGGCGGAAATCGTGGAAGCTCGAACCATCAAACACTACGATCTCGTCGAGTAAGACAGGAGGCATGACCATGTACAAAGGCACCTGCGGTTGCGGCCAACTCACCTATGAAATGTCCAGTGATCCACTTTTTGTCCACTGCTGCCACTGTGGCGAATGCCAAAAACAAACCGGCTCAGCCTACGTCTTGAATGCCATCATCGAAACCGATCGCGTCACGTTCTCTGGCAGGACCACTGTGCACCACCTGCCGACGCCAAGTGGCAAAGGACAGAACATCACCCGGTGCGACGACTGTGGCACGGCGATATTCAGCGAATATCTCATACGACTAGGTGCCCTTCGTTATGTTCGGGTCGGCACGCTGGATAACCCAGATGATTTCCCACCTGACGTTCAAATATTCACATCAAGCAAGCAGGATTGGGTTCCGCTTCACCCGGACATTCCGCAATTCGAAGAGCTTTACAAGTTTGACGATCTCTGGCCAAACCCCTCGTTGCAAAGGCTTAAAGCCGCCTTGGACGCTGCGTCTACTTAACCGTCTCGAACGCGCGCGCTTTTAGCCCTTTTTGGATCTCATAGATTGAAATCGGCACATCCGGTTGCGGCTGCGGTATCCTGAGCGGAATGTCCTGTAGCCGAGGCGTCAGCGTCGGCTCACCACAAAGCATCCGCGTGTTGTAATCCTCAATACCATCCCATTTCGTCATCGACCCCATGACCGGAAACGCGTCCGCCGCCATCATCTCGTAAAACAAAATCCGTCGTGACCGATCCGACGTATTCAAAGCCGACCCATGCACAATCCGACCGTGGTGGATCGAGATCGAGCCCGCCGGCCCTTTCAACTCAATCGCGTCTTTGGGGTCCAACCCCACATCTTCAGGATTGAATGCACCCGCAAAAACACCATCCACATGGTGATCATAAACCGGCCCCTTGTGGCTGCCTGGGTAAACCATCAACGGCCCATTCTCACTCTCCATGTCATCGATGATGACACCAATTGCCAGAATGTCGTCATTCGTGTGCGGGTAAAACGCATAATCCTGATGCCACTCGACTGCCGCTCCATAGCCTGCTGACTTCATATTCAACTTAGACGTATGGAGCCGCAGGTTCGGCCCGATAAGATCGCGCGCAGGCGCAAGAATATGATCGGAGTACATCAGGTCGCGCATCATGTCCGAAATAGTGTGAGGCAGCTTGATCCGCCGCAGTCTGGGTTCGTCCAATGTATGGCTATCTTCCAGATCCAGTCGGTCGTTTGATGCAGTCATGCTTCGCGCTTCTTCTTCAAAGCGCGCAATCTCGCTGCGAATATTTTCGACAATCTCATCCGGCAGATGCCGCTCAAGAACCAGGCACCCGTGTTCGGAATACGCCTCGATCTGCTCTTTCGTCAAAACTTCTGACATCCCGATCCTCCCTAAGTACCAACTTTGGCCTCAGGCGGATAACTCTGTCAAACACCGTCGTCACAACCCCTAAAGGCTGCGCGATCGCACACGCTCATTGCGTCCTGTGTCGGTGTCTTCGGCAAGGGTCTGCTCAAGCAAACCCACAATTCCACCAAGTGAACGGGTTGTCGGCCGGGACGTCACGCCACGGGTTTGCTTACGTCCACCGCTGCGCCAACGCGACATAAGGCGACGCCTCAAGCCGCCCTCGCGCCGATCTTCGGCACCCATTTTAAAGCGCCTGGCGCCACCAACGCTTCCAGATGGTGAGCGCGTGACGACGATAAGCCGGCCCCTTCAGGGCCATCTTCAATACTTCTGTCATTGGTTCTACTCGATCTGCCTCGACGCGGGTTTGTCCCACGTTCATATGACGAACCTATGAAGCTATGTGTTTCCCGCCAAGAAACAATTTGGCGCTCAGCGGAAAACAGCAAATAGCGCGACTCGCGTGCCACAGCGGCGCGATTAACCCTGCTTCGGCAAAAAGGCCTCTACAGCTGCGGTCGCCATGACCAAGGTGCGCCCAGTGTCCGGGTTCACAACGTTCAACCCGCCCGCAACAGCACGAACCTCTGCCCTGCCCCGAGGCAAACGTTCGGCCAACGCCGCGCAATCCACAGCCTCGGGATCAGCAACGCCAACAGTCACCAGCACGCGCATCTCCTCATGACTCAATCCCGTCGCCTCGAACATCGGAATGGCCGAATGCCGGATCGCATCTTCAATCGCGCGCGCAGCCGCCTTGGTGTAGTCCTCGCCGTATTGATCGTTCCCCATACCCATCTCGATGATAAACCGCTGCTCCGCCATCACGCGTCCTCCAGATCGAGCGCTACGGAGATCGCGACATTCGCAATCACCGTCGGCAAACCGCCGTCTTTGCGCGGTACATCAAGCCCGCCAAACGTCGGCTTCACTTCGATCTGCCCATACGGAAAAATCTCGGCAACCTTCGACACATCCACTACATCGGGCTGCTGCACGCCCACCTCTACAGTAATCTGCATCTCGGTTTTGTCCTTCCCGAACAACTCCGCCAGATTGATCGAGTTATGCCAAAGCGCGTCTCTCACCGCCCGCACGGCAGCCTCAGTATAGTCTTGCCGTCTAAGCGAACTGCCCATCCCAAACTCTGTCAAAAGACGTCGAACCGTCATCGAGTTTCCCCTTTTTGTACAACGCGAGGCATACCCCACCTAATCCGCCGAAACACCACTATTCTTTTGATGGAGATATCCCGGCCGCAACAAAGAAAAAGCGGCGCCGATACTATCAGCGCCGCCTCGAGCTTTATGCAATTGCGCGTTAGCTACGTCTGCGACGCAGTGCCCCCAATGCACCCAACCCGCCAATCAACAACCAACCGGCTGCGGGGATCGGGACAACCGTGCCAGGAACGCGATCGCCCAGAAGCCAGTTGATATCACCATTGCCTCTGAGGTTTGTGCCAACGCCCGGCTCTTCACAATCATCGTCCGAGAAACGAAGCAGGTAACAGTCATCATAAACGAGCTGCGCCGTCAGAATTTCAAGCGAAGGGATTCGCTCCCAAGTCAACCAAGTCGCAAATCCGTCAGCGTCGCCGTTCTCGTTGAACCAGCCACCCCATGGACCAAGCTGCGGCGGCTTTGTACCGCCATCGTCAAAAACCGACAGCCCCAAACGCATGCCATCCACGATACCCGAGGTACCCGTCAAATAAGCAAAGTACTCACCCTCTTGCTGATAGTAATGCATCAAGGAACCATCCGCGAGATTGTCGCACTCGGCTTGGTTCTGACAGGTGGGAACACCTGGATCAGCCCCTTCCCACGCTCCCAGCGGACCTTCCATGGTCAGCTCAAACGTGTTGGTGCCGTAACCTTGATCTTCCAACCAAAAGTTCTCCACCGTCGCGCTGAAAGAAAGATCATCAGCACCGACAATGGCAGAACCCTCGACGATCGACCATTCCGATGCTTGATAGCCTTGTCCCTGTGTATCTGGCCCGGTGATAAAGTTGTTCAACCAGACGCCATGGCCAAGATAGTCATCGCCACTACCATTCTTGTCTGCATCTTCAATTTGATACGTTCCCGGTGCAACCGAACCAGCATGCGCTGACATCGCCAGAACCGAGACCGCCGCACCTACCGCGACGAAAAGTAATTTGTGTTTCATAAATCCACCCCACACTCTCTACAATGCCTTCAGCTTAGGCGGACATATGCCGACGCCCAAAGTGTTTCCCCGCCTCTTTTTGCTAATAGCTGTGGATAATCGGGACCGGCTCTCAACAGTATCGGCCGCACCAGAAGACTGTCCCCCAAAACGAAACGCGGCCACCATTTCTGGAAGCCGCGCTAAATAGCTTTCACGCTGGCATTAGTTCAACGCGGCATCCGTGATGTCATGGGTCCATGCCCCCTCCGGCACTGCTGTAATCACCGGATCAGAGCCGCCGGCAAGCAGCGTCGAAACCGTCCGATCAAAGTCAGCTGGATCAAGCGCTCCGTTAGAACCAGCAGTCAGCTTGGCAATCTCGCCCATCATCCGCACCTGGTGCGCTTCGGTCTGAGCACCTGTCTCATCATAATCGAGCACAATGGCCGCTGCTTCGCCCGGATTCTCCTCGGCCCACTTCCAACCTTTCATCGACGCCCGAACAAAGCGGACCATTTTGTCTTTGAAGGCCGGATCGGCGAGGTTCTCTTCGAGAACGTAGATGCCATCTTCCAAAGTCGCGACGCCCATGTCCTCGTACTTGAAGGTCACCAGCTCGTCTTCCGACACGCCCGCATCCAGCACTTGTCCGTACTCGTTGTATGTCATGGTCGAGATACAGTCAGCCTGGCGCTGCAAAAGCGGATCAACGTTAAAGCCCTGCTTCAACACCGTCACGCCATCGTCGCCACCCTCAGTCGAAATCCCTTCCTGAGACATCCACGACAGGAACGGATACTCGTTGCCGAAGAACCAGACGCCAATCGTCTTGCCCTTGAAATCCTGCGGACTAGAGATGCCTGTGTCTTTCCAGCATGTCAGCTGCAGGCCAGACGATTTGAACGGCTGCGCGATGTTCACAACTGGCAGACCCTTCTCGCGTGCGGCCAATGCAGACGGCATCCAGTTCAGCATCGCATCAGCCCCGCCACCGGCAAGCACCTGTGGCGGCGCAATATCGGGTCCACCCGGAAGAACTGTCACATCAAGGTCTTCCTCTCCGTAGTACCCGTTTTCCAGTGCCACGTAGTAGCCCGCAAACTGTGCTTGCGTGACCCACTGAAGTTGAAGGCGCACCTCGTCGGCCGCAAAGGCAGACGTTGCTGTCAGCCCAAGCGCCGCAACGGTTCCGGCAAATAGATGTTTCATTATCTTCTCCCCATTATGGTTACATGTTTATCGTTGCGACGGGTGCCAGAAGGTCAATACCTTCTCCAACACCGTCAAAACCCCGTAAAGTAGCGAGCCTGCGAGCGCCGCCACCACAATCACTGACCAGACCATATCCAGCGCCAACTGCCCAAGCGAGGCGTTGATCCGGAATCCAAGGCCCACAGTCGGCGAGCCAAAGAATTCTGCCACTATGGCGCCAATCAGAGCCAGAGTTGCTGAAACTTTAAGCCCATTGAAAATAAAGGGCAAAGCCGCAGGCAATCTCAACTGCCGCATTGTCTGCCAATAACTGGCTGAATAGGTGCGCATCAGGTCCCGCTGCATGGACGTCGTGTCCGACAATCCCGCCACGATGTTCACCAACATCGGGAAAAACACCATGACCACAACAACAGCTGCCTTCGACTGCCAGTCAAAGCCAAACCACATCACAAGGATGGGTGCCGTACCAACAATCGGCAGCGCCGCCATGAAGTTTCCCACCGGCAGCAGGCCCCGACGCAGGAAGTCATATCGATCCACAAGGATTGCCACGCCAAACGCCAAAAGGCATCCAATGACGAAACCCGACATCGCGCCTTTTAGGATGGTCTGGATGAAATCCGCGCCTAGAAGTGACAGGTTGGACATGAACGTCCCCGTGATCTGGCTCGGAGCAGGAAGGATGACCGGCGGCACGCCAAAAGCCCGGACAATGCCTTCCCAACCAACCAAAACGACAACGCCAAGGGCAAGCGGTGCGACCAGACGCGCAGGTCTGGTGGTGTCAAATGCGCCCGCGAGTGCGTCGACGAACTTCCACCCCGCCACCGCCATAAGAACGATCCAGAGCAGCACAAGGCCGCCGTTGGCGAGCAACAATGAAAGGACCGCGCCAAGAAGGAACAGCGCACCGAAGACACCTACTCTTCCGGCCTCGCTCATTGCTCCGCCCCCATAGACTTCAACGTTCGCCGCTCAATCCAACCAATGAGCCAAACAAGCCCCGCCGCCATGACCGCCGCCACGATCAAGGCTGCCCAGATTTGCTCCGTTTGGCCGTAATAGCTACCACCAAGCATCCGCGCACCAAGCCCACCACGCTGCACTGGCAATTCACCCACGATCGCCCCTACCAACGAAGCCGCAATCGCAATTTTCAAAGACGCGAAAAGATACGGAACAGATGCAGGCAACCGCAGTTTCCAAAACGATTGGCTGGAGTTTGCACTGTAGGTTCTGAGTAGGTCCATCTGCATGGCGTCAGGCGACCTCAAGCCCTTCACCATGCCAACAACCACCGGAAAGAATGACAAATAAGCGCTGATCGTCGCCTTGGCGACCAAACCCGAAAGCCCGACTGAATAAAGAACAACGATTATCATTGGCGCCAGAGCCACAATCGGCACGGTCTGCGAGATGATCGCCCAAGGCATCACGCTCATATCCATCGCGCGGTTGTAGACGATCCCAACAGCCAGCAACACTCCGAGCGCAGAGCCAATCAGAAATCCAAACACCGTCGCCCCAAGCGTCACACCGCCATGATAAATCAAAGACCGGTTCGAGAAGCTCCCCGATCGCACAATTCCGCGCCTTCCGGTCGTCTCCTCGACCCAGGTTGATTTCCAAAGTTCGCCGGCCACCTGGTGCGGAGCGGGAAGACGCGCACGGTCCATCGACCAGGACGCGCCAAGATGGTCCAGATTGTTAAGCACAAGCCCCAAACGCCCCGCATCGCGACGCTCCGCCGCTGATGGAGGCACGATCTCGGCTCCCGCGCGCTCCGCCTGGGTCAGCACTTCCTTTATATTCATCGGGACGACAGCAACGTACCAAACTACCAGAATAGCCGCGACAACCGTCAGGATCGGCACAAATGACGCCCCGAAAGAGCGCCCTTTTGTGCCCGCCGCGCTCACGCCGCGCACTCCTTAACAACCCGTGACACCACCGAACGCATCCACCGACGCAATACCGATGTTATGCAGACGTGATACCGAAAGCCTCTCACAGATCGTCTCCATGCCCAGCCCGAAGCCCATCGCGCACCCTATGAGCGATCTGAATGAACTCTGGCGTGTCGCGAATATCGAGCGGCCTGTCCTTCGGCAGTGGGCTCTCAATCACATCCGTGATGCGCCCTGGGCGCGGGCTCATGACAACAATCTTCGTAGATAAATAGACAGCTTCCGGGATCGAGTGTGTGACAAAACCAATCGTCTTCTCTGTCCTTGCCCAAAGTGCTAACAGCTCTTCGTTCAACCGATCCCGCACAATCTCATCAAGCGCCCCGAATGGTTCGTCCATCAGCAGCAGATCCGCATCAAACGCCAATGCCCGTGCAATCGAGGCCCGTTGCTGCATGCCCCCCGACAACTGCCATGGATGTTTATTCTCAAACCCTGATAATTCAACGAGTTCCAGGACGTTCTTCACACGCTCGTCCATCTCGGATTTGGCGTAACCCATGATCTCCAAAGGCAGCCGGATGTTCCCCCCAATTGTCCGCCAAGGGTAGAGACCTGCCGCCTGAAACACATACCCATAAGCCCGTGCCCGACGCGCCTCATCGGGTGTCATTCCATTGACCGAAAGTGTTCCACCCGTTGGTGTTTCAAGCGCCGCAATCGCACGCAGAAACGTGGTTTTTCCGCAGCCCGATGGCCCAATGAAGGAAACAAAATCCCCCTTCTCGACCGTCAAACTGACATCCTTCAATGCGTGCAC
>CAYPVG010000117.1:0-3775 GCA_964414085.1 uncultured Boseongicola sp.
CCTGTCTCCACTCATGACGCTTCAGGGCGGCGTGGCTCACTGCGATGTCTCGATTGAAAGCGGTCCAACGAAGCTTCTTCCGTTTTCACAGACCTATCGCCCGGGCTATGCGGCATGGCGGCGGGACGATTTCCGCGCACATTTCGAGGACAACTACGTGCAGCTTCCCTTGGAAAAAGGGGACTGCCTGTTCTTCAATCCCGCACTTTTCCATGCAGCCGGCTCCAACAGCACCACTGATGTTCATCGCATGGTCAACCTGTTCCAGATCTCTTCAGCATTTGGTCGGGCGATGGAAGCGATTGATCGCTCGGGCATGTGCCTTGCGCTTTATCCTGTATTAGAGGCCAAGCTTCAGAATGATCAGATGACATTGGTCGACTTGGACGCCGTGTTGAATGCAACTGCCGAGGGCTATTCTTTCCCGACAAATCTCGACAACGATCCTCCTGTCGGTGGTCTTGCTCCGGAAACAATGAAAGCCTTGATGCGTCGAATGCTGCTTGCTGGAGCGCCGCTTTCTGAGTTTTCCCAGGCGCTCGATGCGCAAAACGCAGCAAAACGCTCGTAATCGGCGCCTGCGGTTGACCCGCGTTGATCTTAATGGTTGCGCGGTTTTGCCGAACCGACATTCGGTGTCGGATAAGTGAGCCTAATAGGATTGGCCCCAGCGCCTATCGACCACGTGTGAAAACGGGCAAAAGAAGTTCCGGCCTGAGGAGTGTTGGCGCAGGCTGCAATAACTGCTAACTCCCCGGCCACTGCAATGTGATCAACCATCGAAAGAGCCAAATGTCATCTTCGTCCATAACAGAATCCGCCCGACTGTCCGTCGCGCCGATGATGGATTGGACCGATCGCCATTGCCGCTATTTCCACCGGCTGATGACGCGCCAGACGCTCCTTTACACCGAGATGGTGACAGCGCCTGCTTTGGTCCGCGGCGGAGCGTTACACCTGCTGGACCATGATGCGGCAGAACATCCGGTCGCACTCCAGCTAGGAGGCTCCGATCCCGTCGAATTGGCAAAGGCCGCGCGTATTGGGGCCTCGGAAGGATACGGTGAAATAAACCTGAACGTTGGCTGTCCATCGGACCGTGTGCAATCCGGCACGTTCGGGGCAATCTTGATGCGCACACCAGAGCTCGTGGCAGATTGTGTGTCAGAGATGATCGCTGCCGTAGACGTCCCCGTTACAGTCAAGTGCCGTATCGGTGTTGACGATCAGACGCCCGAGGACGTCCTGCCTGATTTTCTGACCCGCATCCGTGCAGCCGGTGTCTCTCGCGTTGCTATTCATGCGCGGAAAGCTTGGCTCAAAGGCCTGAGCCCGAAGGAAAACCGGGATATTCCACCACTGGACTATGATCTTGTTCACGCGATGAAATCAGAGTTTCCCGATCTGCATATATCGCTGAACGGTGGTGTAGAAGGTTTGCTTATTGCCAAAGATCATCTCTCGCGAGGGCTTGATGGTGTCATGATCGGGCGCGCGGCATACCACGCGCCTTGGGACACGCTTGCCGCCGCCGACCGCTTGATTTTCGAGACAGTGTCACCATTCGATCAGCCCCATGACGTCGTAGAAGCGATGATCCCCTACGTCGAAAAAGAACTGGCGAAGGGCACGCGTCTGCACTCGATCACACGCCACATGATGGGGCTGTTTCAGGGTCGCCCCGGTGCACGCGCCTGGCGACGAACCCTAAGCGAAGGTGCCTCCAAGGATGGTGCAGGAGTTCCACTTCTGCTTGATGCCCTGGCGCATGTGCCGGTGAGCCACGCGGCGTGAGTGACAAAGGCTGGCGCAAACTTCCTTGGAGCGAGGATGTCGAAGCTTGGGCGCTTCAGGCGAACAAGTTCGCAGATCAAGCGCTTACTGATCCCGCGCTCGACTATTGGTATAGGTGCGAACGAACGTGGTTCGCCGGTGTTGATTGTCTGGAGAATGACCGAAAAGGCATGCTCCCGGATGGCACCCTCTGGCCCGGCAGCCTGAGTGAGCGCATTCCACCTCTGCCGCTACACAATGCGCAGGTATCGGCGCTTTTCCCGGGCTACCCCAAGGCTATGGAGACGGATAGCCCCGGCGCCGCCCGCTACCGGTTGAAGAGAGATGCCGCCCACGTGGACGGCCTGTTGCCGACTGGACCCGAAAGGCGGCGAAAACTCAAAGAACCTCACGCATACATCCTGGGGATACCGCTGACGGATACGCCATCAGACGCAAGCCCGCTGGTCGTCTGGGAGGGAAGCCATCATATCATGGCCAAGGCCTTCGGCGACGCTTTGCGGCCTCACGATCCAAAAGAGTGGGACGAAGTAGACCTGACCGATACCTATCATGCCGCCCGCCGGGAGTGTTTTGACACTTGTCTAAGGCGCGAAGTTTCGGCGCGGCCCGGGGAGGCCATTCTGTTGCACCGACACTTGTTGCACGGCATGGCACCTTGGCGGGCACCCGAAGGACCGCCGCGGATTGTCGCGTACTTCCGTCCCCAAGGGGCAATTGTCGACTGGCTTGACTGACAAAGCGCCGGTCGAGACCAAACCACAATGGTTGCGCTCATGCCTGCAGCAAGATTAGACCAATTACGGGAGGGCGGATCATGATCATTGGTTATGTTGGAACAGGGGCTATGGGCGCACCTATGGTGGCGCAGCTCTCCAAAGCCTATCCGGGCAAGACACTGGTCTACGATGCTAATCCCGATCTCGCGCAATCCGTAGCCGAAGCCACCGGCGCAAGTGTCTGTGAAAGTATCGCAGATATAGCGGGTGAGGTGGACGTTCTGTTCACCTGCGTGCCCAACAACGACAGCATACTGCAAGTCTACCTTGGCGAAGGCGGCGTTGCCTCGGCCGCGCGTGCAGGCACGATAACCATCGACTGTTCCACTGTAGGTCCAGACGCAACACGCAAAGTGTATGACGCCCTGAAAGAAGGTGGCGTCAGCCATCTCGATGCCTCCATGCTCGGGTCTGTCAAGCAAGCGAACGAGGGGACCATTAGCTTTGTCGTGGGCGGAGATGCGGAAGCCTTTGCCAAAGCCGAGCCTGTCCTTGCTGTCTGCGGCCAAATGATCCGCCATTGCGGCCCATCCGGCGCGGGCAATCATATGAAACTCATCCACCAGACTTTGGTCGGTGGTCACGCTGTTGCGGTCGCTGAAGCGATGGGCATGTGTCTTGAAACGGGCGCAGATATCGAAACGTTCTTCGACATTGTGACCCAAGGAACCGGCTTTGCGTATTCTCGGTATTTCGAAAATCGCGTGCCAAGAATGAGAGACGGGGATTTTTCCGCGCTATTCATGCTCAAATTCCTTTTGAAAGACATTCGCCTTGCGCGCGATATGCTCAGCGATCCAGCAGCGAATTATCCGAACTTGAGCGCAGCGGTGGCAGCGTTTGAGGATAGCGTCGAACAAGGTTGGTCCGATGATGATTTTTCCGCGGTTATGAGACTGATGGAACAGCGTATCGGCAAAAGTATCGCTAAGGACTGATGCGCCAGTTGGCATAAAGCATCCGTCTCACGTCAAGCGAAACACGCCAAAGAAAAAGGGCGCCCCAGACGGGCGCCCTTTCTATTTCCAAAACCGCTCTGATTAGCAGCTGTAGTACAGCTTGAATTCCATCGGGTGCGGTGTGTGCTCGTAGGCGTAGATTTCTTCCCATTTAAGGTCCATGTAGCCTTCGACCTGGTCTTTGGTGAACACGTCGCCGGCGAGGAGGAAGTCCATATCGGCTTCCAGCTCGTCCATGGCTTC
>CAYPVG010000118.1:0-2632 GCA_964414085.1 uncultured Boseongicola sp.
GTGATGCGCGGCGGCCGTGTTTTCGAGAAAATTGGTGTGAACGTTTCGGCAGTTTATGGCACTCTTGGTAAACGCGCACAGATGGCCATGGCCGCGCGCAAGGGCATACCGGGCATGGCGGAAGATCCCCGGTTCTGGGCCAGCGGTATCAGCCTGGTTGCGCATTTACAGAACCCGCATGTGCCGTCCATTCATATGAATACGCGGATGTTCTGGACGCCCCATGCCTGGTGGTTTGGAGGCGGGTCGGATTTGAACCCTTGCATCGAGTATGAGGAAGACACCGCCGATTTTCATGCCACTCAGAAGGCGCATTGTGATCCCCATGGTGAGGACATCTATCCGCGTTTCAAAGAGTGGGCTGACGAGTATTTCTACGTGCCGCACCGGGGTCGTGCGCGAGGTGTTGGCGGGATTTTCTATGACGATCTGAACACTGGCGAATGGGAGCGGGACTTCGCCTTTACACAGGACGTCGGACGGGCGTTCTTGAATGCCTACCTGCCGTTGGTGGAGCGTCGAAAGAATACAGAATGGTCAGAAGCCGACAAGGATGCGCAGTTGGTTCATCGTGGCCTCTACGCGGAGTATAACCTCGTCTATGATCGTGGCACCAAGTTCGGTCTTGAGACTGGTCATGACGCAAATGCTGTGCTGATGAGCTTGCCGCCGCTCGCAAAGTGGGTCTAAAGGCGGATCAATTGCCGGCGGCTATGTCCAGCGCGCGCTGAATGCTGTTCCTAAGGGCCTCAAGGTCAGCCTCAATGCCGCGTGCGGTCGCTGACCCCTGATTTGATTGCGCTGGCCCGCTGCGTCCAGCCATCCAAATTTCAATAACGCCCGGGTTTGGTGGCGGCGTGAAGTTTGTGAAGTCGCGGGCCACACCACCGAGGTTATCTGCGAGAAGCGTGGCCGGCTCGCGATCCTGATCGTGGTAGTAGCGAATGTTGGTATTGCGAATGGAGATCGCTTGTCGCCGAGTCTGGTCCACCGGAACGCCAACTCTGGCTGCGATAGTGACTATGTTCTCAGCCTCACTCTGAGGTGCGAAACTTGGAACCATCAAAACAACGTTTGTCTCTTCAGCAAAGCTTTCGCTGGGCACAATAGCGGATGCAGCCTCAATTGGCGGTTCAGTCACAGGGCGCGACGGGGGAACGCGCGTGAGAACAATCGGCGGAACAAGTCTTTCGAACGCTGGGATGGTGTCCAACTCAGTTGGCAAACTGTCCTGTGCGGACGGCTCTGCGAGCAGTGTTGATCCCGGAAAGATAGGTTGCACCAAAGGAGCTATGGCAACGTCAAATGGCTGCTCCGTCAGTTCCTGTGGGAAAATAGGTGCGTTTGATTGGGCAATTACTGCGGTTTGTTCGATCTTCGTAGATGCCGCCGGCGTTGTTACCGGAAGTGCTTCTGTTGTGACCGTGGGTTGAACAAGCGCCGTAGCCGCAGCCGGGTTCTCGGAAGGGGCATCGCCGCGTGCGAAAACGGCGACGATCGCGGCAATGACAAAGACAGCGGCCATAGCCTGGAACAAGCCGCCCCAATAGCCGACTGGTCGCCGACGTCGGCGTTGTTCTGGTTCTTCGGGTGGAGCCGGGTCTGGTGCAGCTTGCTCCGACGTACGAGCTTCACTCTCCGCTGGTTTTGGAGGGGTCGGTTGGTTTGAAGCCTGTGGTGCGGGGACGGGTGTTGGAGCTGAGCTATTGCGTTCGGCCAGAAGGGCCTGCCGTCGCTTTCGCGCGTCTTCAAGGCGGTCGTAAACGGTCATCTGACGCGCCTTCTTTGTCGCCTTGTTCTCTGAAGCTCGACCCACAGCCGGGTCTTTACGATTGCTCATACCACCACCCATACAGTGCCCGGTGCAATTGCGCCGGACGGCGCATCATGGCGTGATTCGGGGTCAAAGCGGAAGGCCAGCAGGAAAAACAGCGTGATTTGGCGGCTATTTGCGCAAAGCTGGTAAGCCGATACCGGTGGCTTCAAAGCCACCATCGGCAGCCAGAGTCTGACCGGTGATGAAGCTTGCGCGGTCTGAGCAGAGGAAGACAATCGCCTCTGCGATCTCGCGTTCGGTGCCATAGCGGTTCATGGGCAATGCGTCGTGGTATGCGTCGATGATCTCTTTGGTGTGCACTGCCATTGCAAGTTTTGTGCGAACAGGGCCTGGCGCGACGCAATTCACGCGGATGCCGTATTCGCCGAGTTCTACAGCCTGTTGCAGGCTGAGCTGGATAACCGCAGCCTTAGAGGTTCCGTAGGCTACGCGCAGGGTGGATGCCCGAAACCCCGATATGGAGGCGATGTTAACGACGGCGCCCTTCGCGGCCTTCAAAGCATCGGTGGCGGCTTGAGTCATTAAGAATGGGCCATCCAGGTTGGTGGCCATCACGGCCTTCCAGCGTGCAAAAGTCGTTTCTTCAATGGGGCCAAAGTCGGCGAGGCCAGCGTTGTTGACCAGCGCTTTGATGCCACCCAACTCATTCACGACCTTGGCGATCGTTTCATCGACGGCCTTTGGATCCGATACGTCACATTCGATCGCCGTGACGTGTTCTCGGGGTTGAGCCGCCTTCGTGAGTTCCGCAGCATCGATGTCGATCATTGCGACGTGCCAGCCTTCCTCGATGAA
>CAYPVG010000119.1:0-2650 GCA_964414085.1 uncultured Boseongicola sp.
GCAATTGCAGGGCAACTCGGTTGCATCGAATGGTCGGTCGTCTATCAGCACACCGCCCCAGGACACATGCCGCCAGTCAATATCGCCCTCGACAAACAACCGCTCCCACTCTGGCACAACTGATGTGAAAATCGCGCGCTTGACCGGCAGGTAATCCGGCGGAGCAGGAATGTCCCATGCAATCAAATGGTCAGTAATCGCACCCCATTGATTTTGCCGCGGCGGTTCGATCTCCAGCAACTCTGCCGAGGCTGCAGACAATATGACCGTCAACTGCCGCCCCGTGACAAACCGCATAAGATCAGCGATCGGCCAAACCAGACGTGCATCACCCGATGCCACAATCGTGTCCAGTGCCGCGCTTTGCTCCGGGCCCCATGCACCTTCTCGCATCGACACGACAAACGCGTCGTTCACCGCGTTCGCCAGTTCAGGAGACAAAGGCCCCGTCGCCACATCTGGCGCGGCGCCAAATTGCTCGACCGCGTAAGGCGTCACGCTATTCTCACCACTCGCGTTGCTCTCAGCACAACCAAGCAAAGTGAACGCAAGCGCAGCCAACGCGCATTTCGTCTTCCAGCCCATAGCAGACCTCCTCCAGGTCAAAATTGATCCCGAAAGCATGCCTCGCACATGAAACACCCACCAATCACATTTCCATCATCTCGGCGTGACCGACCTCGAGCAAACACTAATTAGACCGCAACACGACACATCTCACGAACCGTCGTCCTGCCCCTTGCGCGACCCGGTTGCCTCGAATACATACCGCACGTCCGAAACGTGCGAACACGAAAGCCAACATGGAAAACGTTGTCCTCATCATCCACCTGATCCTTGCGCTCGCGCTTATTGGCGTCGTGCTTTTGCAGCGCTCGGAAGGCGGCGGTCTGGGCCTCGGTGGCTGTGGCGGCGGTGGCCTTGTGCACGCACGGGCGGCAGCAACGGCTTTGGGCAAAGTGACCTGGGGCCTGGCGATCGCTTTTATCTGCACCTCACTCACGCTGACGATCTTCGCAGCGCAGAACTCTGCATCCGGTTCGGTCCTTGACCGCATTGGCGCGGGCGGCGGCTCAACGGCCGATGCACCGCTTTTGCCAACAGGTGACGCACTTCTGCCACCGACCACAGGTGAAAGCGGCGGCGCTCTCGATCTACCGACTGCAAACTAACCACAACACCTTGAAAAAAATCTGCGCCTGACCCCAGATATTGGGGTCTTTCGCTTGGCAAAGCTTCACGAATCCGTTAAAGCTTAAATCCCGTGATGCTGCAGATTCGGGACCACCGAACAGCGGCTTTCGAGCAGAATTTCACGGGGAGGATCCCACACATGGCAAGGTATGTTTTCATCACAGGCGGTGTTGTGTCGTCGCTTGGGAAGGGCCTTGCCTCGGCTGCTTTGGGCGCGCTTTTGCAGGCGCGTGGATATTCGGTGCGGCTCCGTAAACTCGACCCGTATCTGAACGTCGACCCGGGCACCATGTCGCCTTTCGAGCATGGCGAGGTCTTCGTCACAGACGACGGCGCAGAAACCGATCTCGACCTCGGCCACTACGAACGCTTCACAGGCGTGCACGCCCGCGGCACTGATTCCGTTTCCTCCGGCCGCATCTATTCCACAGTTTTGGAAAAGGAAAGGCGCGGCGACTATCTCGGCAAAACCATTCAGGTGATCCCCCACGTCACGAACGAGATCAAAGATTTCATCGAAATCGGTGATGACGAAGTCGACTTCATGCTGTGTGAGATCGGCGGAACAGTCGGCGACATCGAAGGCCTCCCCTTCTTCGAGGCGATCCGCCAATTCGCCCAGGACAAACCCCGCGGCCAATGCATCTTCATGCACCTGACACTTCTTCCATGGATGGCGGCCTCGGGTGAGCTCAAAACCAAACCGACACAGCACTCCGTGAAAGAGCTTCGCTCGATCGGCCTTCAGCCCGACGTGCTCGTCTGCCGCTCCGACGTCGAAATCCCGGAAAAAGAACGCGAGAAGATCGCCCTCTTCTGTAACGTGCGCAAAGAAGACGTGATCGCAGCGCCGGACCTCAAATCCATCTACGAAGCCCCACTCGCCTACCATGAACAGGGCCTCGACCAAGCGGTACTCGATGCTTTCCGAATTTCCCCCGCGCCGAAGCCAAATTTGGAACGCTGGCACGACGTTCAGGATCGGCTGGAGAACGCCGAAGGCGAGGTCAAAGTCGCAATCGTCGGGAAGTACACGCAACTTGAAGATGCCTATAAATCGATTGCCGAAGCGCTCACCCACGGTGGCATGGCCAACCGGACACGCGTAAAAGCAGAATGGATTGACGCCGAGATTTTCGAACGCGAAGACCCTGCCCCTTACCTTGAAGGCTTCCACGCCATTCTTGTGCCCGGCGGCTTCGGCGAACGCGGCACTGAAGGCAAAATCAAAGCCGCCCAGTTCGCCCGCACTCGGAAGATCCCCTACCTCGGGATTTGCCTCGGTATGCAAATGGCCGTGATCGAAGCCGCCCGCAACGTGGCTGGCATCGACACCGCTGGCTCCGAAGAATTCGACCACGAGGCTGGAAAGAAACGTTTTGAACCAGTAGTTTACCACCTTAAAGAATGGGTCCAGGGAAACCATGTTGCGCGCCGAAAAGTCGACGATGACAAG
>CAYPVG010000120.1:0-4942 GCA_964414085.1 uncultured Boseongicola sp.
GGCGAGATTTTCGCCGAGCGACTTCATGAACCCGACCGCTGATTGCGGTGCCACATCGCGACCGTCGGTAATCGCGTGGATGGCCACAGGGACGCCGCGATCCGATATGGCCTTAGCTGCTGCGATGACGTGAGTGAGGTGGCCATGCACCCCTCCGTCGGAGACGACGCCCATGAGGTGAGCCGTGCCACCGGACGCCTTTAGTTTCTGAGCGAGGGCATCAATCGCGGCGTTCTCGAAGAAGGACCCATCTTCGATGGAAAGATCGATCTGACCCAAGTCCATCGCAACAACTCGGCCCGCACCAATGTTCGTGTGACCTACTTCTGAATTGCCCATCTGACCGGTAGGCAATCCAACGTCCGGTCCGTGCGTGATAAGGGTCGCGCTTGGGCAGGTCGACATGATCCGGTCGATGTTCGGTGTGGCCGCAAGTACCGGTGCATTGGCCTCGCGTTCCTCGCGCAGGCCCCAGCCGTCAAGAATGCAAAGGACGACCGGTTTTGGAATACTCATGGACTGCCTCATTTCTATGATTGCGCGAACCATACAGAAGCCCGTCGACAAGGAAAACAGTTAGACGCGCGACAGGCCCTACTGATCGTCTTCCTCTGCGCCGTATTCTGTTTCGACAATTCCGGCGTCGAAGCCCTGCTCGGTGAGCCAGCGTTGGAAAACAGACGTGTAACCGTGTGTGACGAAGACACGCTCGGCACCAGTTGCCTTAATTGCGCTATTCAAACCATCCCAATCCGCGTGATCTGACATAACGAACCCGCGGTCGGCCGCACGTCGCCTTCGTACACCTCTCAGCGCCATCCAACCAGAAGCAAAGGCAGTCGACGCCGGGCGAAATCGACCGGCCCAGGTGCTGCCCAGCGCGGATGGCACCGCCAGAACGAACGCCCCCGGATGGTCGGCGGGCTTCAGGTCAGGGGTCACGCGAATGGTGTTTGGAAGAACGATGCCTTGAGCGCGCAGTACCTCGTTGGTGTTCTCGATGGCCCCGTGGGTCAGGATCGGTCCAATGGAGGTGTCGAGGCTGGCGAGGATGCGCTGCGCCTTTCCAAGTGCATACGCCCCGCAAATTGAAAACCGACCCTGAGCAGCATTTGCGGCCCACCATGCGTTCAGATCATCGGCGACTGACTTGGGATCGTCCCATTTGAAAACGGGCAGTCCGAAGGTGCATTCGCTGATGAAGGTATCGCATTTGACGGCTTCAAAGGGTTCACTGACGCCGTCGGCGACCACCTTGTAGTCACCCGAGACAACCCAAACTTCGCCGTCAACTTCGACGCGGACTTGTGCCGAACCGGGAACATGTCCGGCGGGGTGGAAACTGACGGCCGCATCGCCGATCTGAATACGCTCGCCATACTGCAAGGTATCGAGCCGAATGTCCCCGAGACGATGGCGCATCACGGGTGCGGCTGCGTCCGTTGCCAGATAGGAGCCCATCCCATCGCGGGCGTGATCCGCATGGCCGTGCGTGATCACGGCGCGATCTACCCGCTTCCACGGATCGATGAAAAAATCACCAGCGGGACAGTAAACGCCGGATTTTGTGAATGTCAGAACCGGTTCGCGCGCCATGAGACGAAACATAAAGCATCCGCGTTGTCAGCACAGCCAAGATCACGGAAAATATTCAAATGGGAGAGCATCCCGCGTCGACGGGACTTTATCTCTGTGTGTCCAAAGGACATAAAGAGGTGAGAGTGCGAGGGGACATGACTGAAAAAGTAAACTACTTCAACGAGATGGGCCCCAAGGGA
This sequence comes from uncultured Boseongicola sp., assembly GCA_964414085.1. Lineage (GTDB taxonomy): Bacteria > Pseudomonadota > Alphaproteobacteria > Rhodobacterales > Rhodobacteraceae > Boseongicola. Next base: position 1,779 of record CAYPVG010000120.1, read on the forward strand.
GAAACCCGGATTCCCTATGAAGGGTTAGACGCCTGGGCAGACAATATGCCGGCCGAGCTGCGCAGTACGAAGCAGTCAGAGGCCGAGGCGTTGTTCAGGCGGATTGGGATTACGTTTGCGGTCTATGGCGAAGGTGGCGATCCCGACCGGTTGATCCCATTTGACATGTTCCCACGTGTCTTTTCGGCTGGTGAATGGCGCAAGCTGGAGCGTGGCATCAAGCAGCGTGCCCGCGCACTAAACGCGTTTTTGATGGACGTCTACGGCCGCGGCGAGATTGTGAAAGCAGGCATTGTTCCTGCGCGGCTGGTTTATCAAAACGAGGCCTACGAGAAGGCCGTGGTTGGCTTCAAACCGCCTCGGGGTGTTTACAGCCACATCGTTGGTATTGACCTTGTGCGCACTGGGCCGGACGAGTTCTTCGTCTTGGAAGACAACTGCCGCACGCCGTCCGGCGTCTCTTACATGCTGGAAAACCGCGAAATCATGATGCGGATGTTCCCGCAGCTGTTTCGCGAAAATCGCATTGCTCCGGTTGAGAGCTACCCAACGCAACTCAGGCGCACTCTTGCCAGTGTCGCGCCGCAGAAATGCGAAGGCGAGCCAACGGTCGCTATCCTGACGCCCGGGCATTTTAATTCTGCGTACTACGAGCACAGCTTTCTGGCGGATATGATGGGTGTGTCGCTGGTCGAGGGGCAGGATTTGTTCGTTGACGGTGACTTTTGCTGGATGCGGACAACTGAGGGTCCAAAGAAGGTCGATGTGATTTATCGGCGTATCGACGATGCCTTCATCGATCCTTTGTGTTTCCGACCAGACTCTATGTTGGGCGTGCCGGGTCTCATGAACGTGTATCGCTCCGGCGGCGTCACCATCGCCAGCGCACCGGGCGCCGGCGTGGCGGACGATAAGGCGATCTATACGTTCGTACCCGATATGGTGCGGTTCTATCTTGGTGAAGAACCTATTCTGAACAATGTGCCGACATGGCAATGTTCGAAATCTGATGATCTCAAGTACGTCTTGGACAACCTGGGCGATCTGGTCGTGAAAGAAGTCCACGGCTCGGGCGGGTACGGCATGTTGGTGGGGCCTCGTTCGACCAAAGAGCAGATCGAAGCGTTCAGGCTAAAAATCGAAGAAGACCCTGGAAACTATATAGCACAGCCGACGCTCGCGCTGTCGACCTGTCCGACGTTTGTGGAAGAAGGGTTCGCACCCCGACATGTTGATCTTCGCCCCTATTGCCTCGTCGGCGAGAACATCGAGCTCGTGCCCGGCGGTTTGACTCGAGTGGCGCTGACCGAAGGATCGCTGGTGGTAAACTCTAGCCAAGGTGGCGGCGTCAAAGACACATGGGTGCTGGCCGAATGACATTACTTGCACGCCACGCGGAAAACCTGTTCTGGATCGGTCGCTATGTCGAACGCGCGGAAACCATAGCGCGACTGTTAGAGGTAGGATCGCGTAACTCATTGATACCAAACACGTCTGGTGGCTTTCGCAACGAGTGGGAGTCCGTTTTGCGCGCAAGCGGGACAAGCGATGGATTCGCTACCAAATACAACGACGACGTCCGAGAACGAAACGTCGAAAGCTATCTGTTCTTTGACAGTGACAACCCGTCTTCGGTCGCGTCCTGTATCGAGCGCGCGCGCGAGAACGGACGTATCGTGCGCACTTCGCTAACGAGCCAAACCTGGGACGCTTTGAATACAGCGCATCAGGAAATGCGAGAGTTGAAGCGTACCGAACGCTCTAAGCTTTCCATCAACGACCTGATCGACTGGACCATCCGTACGGGTGCGCTGATCCGAGGGACGATCGAAGACACGCAGCTTCGCATCGACGGTTATGACTTCCTTAATATTGGGACATATTTGGAGCGTGCCGACAGCACCGCCCGATTGCTTGATGTGAAGTACTTCGTTCTGTTGCCACAGGTCGATTTCGTAGGCTCGGGACTTGATAACTATCAATGGCGCACGATCCTTCGCGCGCTTTCTGCGCACCGGGCCTTCAGTTGGGCTTACGGCGGGGAAGTCACTGCCGCAAAGATCGCGGACTTCCTTATTCTGAACCGGACTTCGCCTCGGTCACTTTTGACATGCGCTGAAGAAACGTGTTGGCATCTGGATCGCCTTGCGCGCGGGTACCAACAAACGACGGCGGCACAAACACGCGCGCGGGCTTTGGTGGCGAATTTGTCGGAGATTTCGGTCGATGATGTTTTTGACGAAGGCTTGCACGAGTTTTTGACACGCTCCATCGCCGAGCTCGCCGCCTTGGCCGGTGTTATCGGAGATGTCTATCTGAGCGGGGAGGCGCGATAATGCGGTTAGAAGTCAATCATCGCACCACGTACCACTTTGACCCCGTTATGCGCGGCGTGGCCCAGTCTCTCAGGCTTTGGCCGTCCCTGTTCGAGGGCCAAACGGTGCTAAACTGGTCTGTCGATGTCGCAGGCGCAAATCGCGGGACGCAGTTTCGTGATGGAGCTGGTGACTACATTGAAACCGCAACACTCCTTGGGGATGTCGAACGAGTGGATATAACTGTGCAAGGTGTGGTCGAGACAACCGACTTGTCCGGAGTTTTGCGCGGCCATCGCGAGAAAATTCCCCCCATGGCCTATTTGCGCACTGGCGCATTCACCAAGGCAGACGGAGCCATACGTGAACTCGCCTCAGCGGCCGTGCAGGACGCTGACAGCTCGCTAGCTGCTGCCCATGCGCTGGCCAATGCAGTTGGAAACGCAATTGAGTATGTTTCAGGGGAAACGGACAGCAAGACGACTGCTGCTGAAGCGCTCGAGAAAGGTCGCGGGGTCTGTCAGGATCATGCACATGCCTTGATTGCTGCGGCACTTAGTCAGGACATTCCCGCGCGGTATGTGACCGGGTATTTGCACGCCGAAGGGGGTATTGCCGAAGCGAGCCATGCTTGGGCGGAAATATACGTCGCTGATCTGGGCTGGGTTGGATTTGATGCTTCGAACGGTGTTTGCCCGGATGATCGGTATATCCGGTTGGGGTCTGGTTTCGATGCTGTGGATGCCGCACCGATCAGAGGTGTCGCACAAGGTGCGGGGGCGGAAACCCTGGATGTTGACGTGTCGGTTGTCGAAGCCGCGCAGTAACGCAAATCACGCTGCACCTTCT
>CAYPVG010000121.1:0-5195 GCA_964414085.1 uncultured Boseongicola sp.
TCCCCACGCGACCATCACCAATGTCCCTGGCCCGCCGCACAAGCGTCGCCATGCCTTCCACCCTCGAAAAACCCACTGACACACCATCTTCACTCTTCTCGTAGGCCCAGGTGACGACAGTCGGGACTTTGCGCGTCTCGAGAAACTTCCGAATGGTGTCGCTACGTCGATATCCGATAAGCAGCAGCGCATCGGCTCCGCGCGCTATGAGAGTTCGGATCTGCTCTTCCTCAAGGTCGTCTTGGTAGAATGAACTTGCGACCAGCAAGGTGTACCCTTGCTTCCCAATCTCTTCCTGAAACGCCTGTAATCCCCGCGCGAAAATTGCGTTGTCCATCGTAGGGATGACTGCGCCGATGGTTTTTGTCCGCTTCGCCGCAAGTGCGCGCGCGCTGAAGTTTGGCGCGTAGCCAAGCTCTTGTACGGCGTCCATGACACGTTTGCGTGTACGCTCGACAACTTGATCGGGGGAATTCAGGCAGCGCGACACCGTCGCCGTCGAGACCTGCGCGTGTTTTGCGACGTCCTCTAACGTCGGAACCGCTTTCACTTGCGGGAACTCATGCGCTTTTTGATCTTGATCGTTCATCAGAGCTTAAGACGGGTCTCGTTCTCAATTGGATAGCAAGCATAAGCGATATGGAAGCGCTTGCAATAAGAAATGTAAGCGCTTACAAAATGCGTCGAATCATCCGTAATTCGCGGATGGCGCGGGGAGGACACATGGCCATCTTGGCTGCAATTGTTTGTGCGACTGGCTCTAAAGCATTGTCTGCTTTGGCGTTGTCCTCGCCCTCCGAACCTCTTTGCAGCTCACCGTTGGCGACCGTCGTCACGGTGTGGTGCAACCAGCCACGATAGGAACCAAGCCAATGGCGAGAGAGTACCTCAAAAAAGCCGAACTGACCCCAGCGAGCGACGCGAGCGATGTACATGAACTTGTGCAGGGCATTTTGAATGATATCGAAGCGGGCGGAGACGCAAAGGCGCTCGAGTACGCGGCAAAGTTCGACAAATACGAAGGCAACGTGCTGCTGACCGAGGAAGAAATCGAAGCAGCCTGTGCATTGGTTCCTGAAAAACTGAAGCGCGACATCGACTTCAGCCATGCCAACGTCAAGAAATTTGCAGAGGCGCAAAAGGAAACACTGACGGACATCGAGGTCGAGGTCGTCCCGGGCCTGATTGCCGGACAGAAGACGATCCCTGTTGATGCAGCCGGTTGCTATGTCCCCGGCGGACGCTACAGCCACATTGCTAGCGCGATCATGACAGTGACCACCGCCAAGGTCGCCGGATGTAATCACATCGTGGCCTGTTCGCCCCCACGTCCGGGTGTCGGTGTTGCTCCAGCCATCATCTACGCGGCCCACAAATGTGGCGCTGACAAGATTATGGCGATGGGTGGCGTGCAGGGGGTTGCCGCGATGACCTTCGGCCTCTTCGGTCTGCCGCCGGCGAACATCCTAGTCGGCCCGGGCAACCAGTTCGTGGCTGAAGCCAAGCGCATCCTCTTTGGTCGTGTTGGCATCGACATGTTCGCAGGGCCAACAGACAGCCTCATCCTTGCAGACAAAACTGCCGATCCTTTCATCGTCGCGACCGACCTCGTGAGCCAGGCCGAGCACGGCTACAACTCACCTGTATGGCTTGTGACTGATGACCGTGCATTAGCCGAAAAGGTTATGGAACTTGTCCCCGGCCTGATCGACGATCTCCCTGAGTTGAATAGCCAGAACGCAGCGGCGGCTTGGCGCGATTATGCGGAAGTGATCCTTTGCGAAGACCGCGAAGAAATGGCAGCCACATCGGACGAATACGCGCCTGAGCACCTGACGGTTCAAGCAGAAGATCTGGACTGGTGGTTGGCGAACCTCAATTGCTATGGATCGCTTTTCCTCGGTGAAGAGACCACAGTTTCTTACGGCGACAAGGCGTCTGGTACGAACCACGTTCTGCCGACATCTCGAGCAGCGACATATACAGGCGGTCTTTCGGTCCACAAATACATGAAGATCGTCACATGGCAGCGTGCGACACGCGAGGGCTCCAAGGACGTGGCTATCGCAACCGCTCGAATTTCGCGCTTGGAAGGTATGGAAGGACACGCCCGTGCGGCTGATGTGCGTCTTGCCAAGTACTTCCCAGGCGAAAATTTCGATCTGACGGCGAGCGAAGAGTAACATGGGCGCTGTCCAAGCAGACCTGACGGGGCATGTCGCCCTTGTCACCGGAGCAAGCTCCGGGCTTGGACGGCGTGCGGCTTTGGTTCTGGCGAACGCCGGAGCGAGAGTTGTTGCGATCGCACGCAGAGCGGACGCCTTGAATTCGTTGGTAGAGGAAGCAGCTGGCGACGTTGCAGCGCTTCCCGCGGATCTTTCAGACAGGGATGGCTTAAAAGAGGTTGCGGCGCAGGCAGCGAGCATTTTCGGTGCGCCGGATATTCTTGTTCATGCCGCTGGGATCAATACCCGTGAAGTAGCCGATGAGGTGACGCCTGATGGATGGGATGTGACCATCAATCTGAACCTTGGCGTGCCATTCTTTCTCTCACAACATCTCGTTGCGGGAATGAAAGAAAAGGGCTGGGGTCGGATTGTCAATTTTGCGTCCCTGCAAAGCCATCGCGCTTTTCCAGGCGGGTTGTCTTACGGTGCCTCAAAAGGTGGTGTCGCTCAAATGACGCGCGCTATGGCCGAGGCGTGGTCTAAGGACGGCATCATGGTCAATGCGATCGGTCCCGGTTTTTTTCGAACCGAATTGACTGCGGCTGTGTTTAGTGATCCGGACCGCGCGCAACGCAATGCGGATCAAACCTGCGTCGGGCGCAATGGCGAGCCAGAGGATATCGACGGTCCGTTGATGTTCCTGTGTTCCAATCAGAGCGGGTACGTGACAGGTCAGGTTCTTATGGTTGATGGGGGGTTCACTGCAAAATGAAGGCTCTTGTTTACACCGGAGTGGAGTCCCTCGAGTACCGTGACGGTCCGGACCCAAATCCAGCAGAAGGCGAGCATCTTATCCGCATTGATGCGGTGGGAATCTGTGGGTCCGATATGCACGCTTATCTTGGGCACGACGAGCGTCGCCCAGCACCGCTGATCCTCGGGCACGAGGGTGCAGGGACCATTGTCGGCGGTGAGATGGATGGAACGCGGGTCACGATCAATCCATTGGTCACCGACCCCGCGAGCGCCGCGAGTCAGTCTGGGCGCGAAAACCTGGATCCGACCCGTCAGATTATTTCGATGCCGCCTCGCGAGGGCGCTTTCGCGGAATACGTTTCCATGCCCGAGCGCAACTTGGTCGTCGTTCCGGATCACCTTACATTTGACCAGGCCGCTTTGGCAGAGCCTCTTGCTGTTAGTTGGCATGCCGCGCGACTTGGAATTGAGGCGCTCCATTCTGCGGATCAAGGACGTGCTCACATCATCGGTGGCGGCGCTATTGGCTTGGCGGCCGCCTTGGCATTGAAAGCAATGGGCGTCGAGGACGTCACATTGTCTGAACCCAATGAGACCCGTGCCGAGTATCTTCGCAGTCTCTGCGGTATCGAAGTGAACAACGAGCCCAGCGGTAGCATTCCACTTGTCGTTGATGCCGTCGGCTACGCTGCCACGCGCTCGATGGCTTCGGCTTTAGTGAGCCCGGGCGGCGTGATCCTGCATATCGGGCTCGGTGATTCTGCAGGCGGTCTCGATATCCGACGCATCACCCTCCAAGAGATCACCTTCATTGGCACTTACGCTTATACAGCACAAGATTTCCGCGACACTGCTCAAGCCATGTTCGACGGCCGACTCGGCCCGCTCGATTGGGTGGAAACGCGACCTCTCGCCGAAGGCGCACGCGCCTTCTCCGACATCCGGGCGGGGCTGACCCCCGCGCCCAAGATCATACTCAAACCCTAAGCGAGGCAAAAAATGTCCAACCCCGCCCCAAATGAAATCCCGCACCTGCTCGTCCATGAGCAGGCTGACAACGTTGGTGTTGTCGTCGTCGAAGGCCTGACGGCAGGCACCGACATGCTGTGCTGCATTACGCACGACAACTCCACATTCCGCCTGACCACGAAGCACGATGTGCCGATCGGTCACAAAGTGGCGCTGACCGACCTCAAGGCCGGCGATACGGCTATGAAGTACGGCGAAGACATCGGCAAAATCATCGCCGACGTCGCACAGGGCGAACACGTCCATACTCACAACTGCAAAACGAAACGCTGGTAAGGAACGCTCCCATGGCTTCGAAATATTCCAACATGACTTTCATGGGCTTCCGTCGCGAAAATGGTCGCGTGGGTGTCCGTAACCACGTCGTTATCCTTCCGGTTGACGACATCTCGAACGCAGCGTGTGAAGCCGTTGCGAACAACGTCAAAGGCACCATGGCGATCCCACACGCCTATGGCCGTTTGCAGTTCGGTGAAGACCTCGAAACGCACTTCCGCACGATCATCGGCACCGGTGCCAACCCGAACGTGCATTCCGTCGTTGTGATCGGCATTGAACCCGACTGGACCAAGCGTATCGCCGACGGCATCCGTGCAACCGGCAAGAACGTTGCAGAGTTCTCGATTGAGCAAAAAGGCGACTTTGAAACTATCCGCGCGGCAAGCTGGGCCGCGAAGGAGTTCGTTCACCTCGCTACCGAGGTTCAGAAGGAAGAGTGCAACATCTCCGAACTTTGGGTTTCAACGAAGTGCGGTGAATCAGACACCACCACGGGTCTCGGTTCTTGCCCAACCGTTGGCAACATGTACGACAAGCTGCTTCCGGAAGGTATCACCGGTTTCTTCGGTGAAACTTCTGAAATCACTGGCGCTGAGCACATCTGCCAGAAGCGCGCGATCAACGAAGAGGTTGGTGAGCGTTGGTACAAGATGTGGAAGGCCTATCAGGACGATGTGATCTTCGCACACCAGACAGATGACCTTTCCGACAGTCAGCCAACCAAAGGCAACACCCTTGGTGGCCTGACCACCATCGAAGAGAAAGCTCTGGGCAACCTTGAGAAGATCGGCCGTACGTCGCAGTACATCGACATTCTCGAGCCTGCTGAAGCACCGAATTCGGGCAATGGCCTGTACTTCATGGATTCGTCTTCCGCGGCGGCCGAATGTGTAACGCTGATGGCGGCAGGTGGTGCTGTGATCCACACCTTCCCAACAGGGCAGGGCAACGTTGTGGGTAACC
>CAYPVG010000122.1:0-3290 GCA_964414085.1 uncultured Boseongicola sp.
ATTGCAAAACCCACATGATGGCTGCGACAGCGGCGACGATAATCGTTAGTTTGATGGCCAGCCGCACGATACCTACGTGCAGTGGTGGAAATTCATCTTCTTGCGCCATGACCCCGTGCATCCGAGGCAAAGATGCGGTTCATATCGCCGCTGGTTTACCTGAGACCCGTTGTTCCCTGTTGGAACGCTAGCATGTATGGACTTGGCCCGGAAGTCGTCGAGATACTCAATTAACCGCGACGACGGCGGCGTCCTTCACGACCGCCGCGACCACCGCCACCGGAAGACACAGGTTTATTCATCCGGATCCAGTTACCACCCGATGGGTCATGATCCAGCAGGAAGTCCGCGGCGCGGATAGAGAGGATCTCGTCCGACGCGATGCCCGAAGTTTTGCCGAGCCCAAGGAGTGGGCCCAGTTTCTTCAAGTCAGCGTCTTCCGGCACGGTGATGCCAAGATCAGCCAGACGCGCAATGCGTTCGCGCACAAGGTCTTCGGACGTGGCCATTCCGACAAGCGGGCCAAGCGCTTTCATGTCAATATCTTCCGGTGCTGTGACGCCCAGGGCCTTCAATGCGTCGAGGCGTTCCGAGATGGATTTCTTCGTTGCTGGCATGGCGACCGGGTTCATGATGGCCGAGGTCATGCCGGCGGCAGACGCCATTGCGAGGAAGGCGTTATTGATGCCGTGGCGGTTCGGCAGGCCAAAGGAAATGTTCGAGGCGCCGCACGTTGTGTTCACGCCAAGTTCTTCGCGCAGCTTGCGCACAAGGGCAAAAACCTGAAGGCCAGCGGTTGCCATTGCGCCGATCGGCATAACCAGTGGGTCGACAACGATATCGTGCGCGGGAATTCCAAAGTCAGCCGCGCGCTCGACGATCTTCTTGGCTACGGCAAAGCGCACGTCCGGGTCTTCGGAAATGCCCGTGTCATCGTTCGAGATCGCAACGACTGGGACGTTGTATTTCTTGACCAGTGGCAGAACGAGTTCGAGGCGATCTTCTTCGCCGGTGACCGAGTTCAGAAGTGGACGCCCGTTCGCAGCTTCGAGGCCGGCTTCGAGGGCACCGGGAACCGAGCTGTCGATGCAAAGTGGTACGTCAACGAGACCCTGAACGAGTTCGATCATGGACGTCATGAGCGGCGGTTCGGTCTCGTTGGGGTTCGGGTTGGAGTTGTAAACGACGCCTGCGTTCACATCGAGGACTTGCGCGCCGCAGGCGACTTGTTCGATGGCGTCTTTTTCGACGGTCGAGAAGTTGCCGGCTTCGAGTTCAGCAGCAAGAATTTTGCGACCCGTCGGGTTGATGCGTTCGCCGATAACGCAGAAGGGCTCGTCAAAGCCAATGACGACGGTTTTGGATGCGGATTCAAGTACTGTGCGGGTCATGTGTCGTCCTTTGGCACGTGGTGTTAGGCACGTTTGTTGAGCGAATGTCGGCGATGCGCATCTCGAAATGCGACTTCTTGCGATTTGGAAAAGACACTTAGCTTTTTGACTTTGGGTGCGCGAGTGTCAGGGACGTGAAATCTTTTCAGGAAAACTATGAGGCGGCCGGATGGGTTCCGGCCACCGGTCTTCCCAAAGTGTCAGCCTGCCATGGCTGCGGGGACGCCAGATGCGCCGCCGCGTGACGTCGCCCAGGCAGCGTTCGTTTTGATGCCGCCGAGTGGGAAAAAGTGCACGTGGGAGATGGCAAAGTCCGGGTTGGCAGCCTTGTGCGCAGCGAGGGCCGAGACGACGTCGTCTGGCTCATAAGGCAACACGAGCTTGGTCACGTCCATCGCGCGTTTCTGTAGCACTTTGAGTGATGGGCCCACGCCGCAAGCAATAGCGAATTTGATCAGCGTCTGAAGCTTGGCGGGGCCAGCGATGCCGATGTGGATTGGCAGATCGATGCCAGCTGCCTGGACGCCGTTCGCCCAGTCAATGATCGGTGCTGCATCGAAGGCGAACTGCGTGACAATTGCCATGTCAGCGTCGGTGCGTTTGTTGAAATCGTTCTTCCATTTCAGCGCGCTATCGACGTTGAGGGTGCTTCCATCTGGGTCGATGTCGCGGTTGCCTTCTGGGTGGCCGGCTACATGCAGACGCTTGAAGCCCGCTTTATCGAAAAGGCCAGTTTCCAGAAGCTGCATGGAGCTATCGAATGCGCCGTGTGGCTCGGCAACGCCGCCTGCGAGCATGAGCGCTTGTTCGACGCCCGCTTCCCCCTGGTAACGGGCGATCCAGTCGGAAAGTGTTGCCTCGTCCTTGATGATACGCGCCGGAAAATGCGGCATGACCTGATAGCCATCAGACGCCAAACGCTTGGCCGTGCTCACCATATCCTCGATGGGGGTGCCTTCGATGTGGGCGATGTAAACACGTGTGCCTTCCGGAAGATGCTCGCGGAAGTTATCCACCTTCTCCGCCGTGCGCGGCATGACTTCAATGGAGAAGTCTTGCAGGAACGTTTCAACCTTTGGGTCCACAATAGCGGCCGTATCGGTTTTCTTTTTGAACGGCAGAAGAGCCATTAGCATCGTCCTTATGTCGCGGGCGCTTATGCCCATCCGTCGTTATCAATCAATGTCTTGATCCGCGCTTGATCGTATTCTGCGTCGATCCGGTCCGCTTCGCGTGTTGCGACTTCGCTTGGATCGCCTGCGACTTCGTATGGTGCCGCTTTGCGCCACTCCGAGAGGTATGCATCGCTGTCTTTTGCGCCAATTTTCATGGCCGCACGATCAATTGCTTGCTCAAAGCGTTCGGGCAGGGGGGCCTTTGAGCCACGACGGCCTTTTCCGACGATGACCTGTGCCGGAATATCGCGCCAATAGACTATTGTGACGTCAGGCATTTGTTTTGTCCTCCCTGTCGCCCTCCTACGCGCCCAGACGCCAGAATCAGCGATGATTTTCGACATGTTTCGTCACAACAGCGACGTTTGAGGAATGTGCGTTCTGAATGCCTACACCGCAAGAGCGGGACGCATGAAACTTTCGCAAGATGATCGTGAGGCTTGCGTAAAGCTAGGACGCGCGCATAGGGTGGAACCAACCAAAGATCGGAGGGCGATATGGCGCCCAGGCGTCCCCGGGGCGTCGACAGGCTCCCGCGAGCGGTTGAGCCGTCCGCGCCCGGACATATGGACCCGGCACAGCTCTATGCTGCGCTGGACCTCGGTACGAACTCGTGCCGAATGCTGATTGCCCAACCCAAGGGCAACCAATTCCATGTTGTCGACAGTTTTTCAAAGTCAGTTCAGCTTGGCGTTGGCCTTGAGCGGTCTGGCCGCCTTTCAAC
>CAYPVG010000123.1:0-4056 GCA_964414085.1 uncultured Boseongicola sp.
GGCGCATTAGATGAGAAGACCAAGGAATTGGTTGCGATGGGCATCGCTATTGCACTGAGGTGCGACGGATGCATTGGGTTCCACACCAAAAGCCTCATTCGCCTTGGCGTAACTCGCCAGGAGTTTGAGGAAGCGCTGGGCGTCGCTGTCTACATGGGCGGCGGACCGGCTCTTATGTATGCCGCTCAAGCCTTGGACGCATGGGAGCAGTTTGGGGGTGCAAAGGCACCGTCGGCTTAATTAGACGTTTTATCCGCAAAGCAGCACTTTAGCGTCGTTCCAACTCTTGATCCCACGCCGGACCCGGAGAGAGCCAAATCGCTTAGTGAGCTTTGCCGCCAACCCTCCGTCGGCAGTTCATCTTGGCAGGAGGTTCCGGCGCTCTGGCGACTTCCGATCACCGGCAAAAAGATCAACCTCGCGGCCAAGCTCATCATAGAGATGCGTCATCAGCGCCCTGATACGCGCGGTGTTGCGCAGGTCGGGATGGGTCAGGACCCAAAGCCCCATATCAAGGTGCTTTACGGTGTCAGACATCCGTAAAAGCCCGTCTGCTGCGTCGCCCACATAACACGGCAAAAATGCCAAACCGGCGTCCGCCCGGGCTGCATTCACCACCGCCCGTGACGCGCGGCACTGAAACACCGCACGCGCTTCACCCTCTTCCTTGGTCTTCCAGATCAATGGAACGAGCCAGGAGATTGACCCTTCGATGAAACAGAACTCGTAGTCCGGCAGCGCACGCTCGCCGGCGCGCTCTAAGTAGGCTTCGGTTCCGTAAAGCGCGAGCCGGAAATCCCCGATGCGCTTGCCAAAACTTGTTTCCGGTGGTGACCGGGTTGCGCGTATCGCCACTTCGGCCTCTCGACGCGTTAGGTCGACGGCGGAATGCCCAGGTGAAACATCCACCCGTATCTCCTCATGTTCAGCCAGAAAACGCGCCATGATCCCAGGGGCCAACTCTTCTGCGAAGCTTTCCGGGCAGGTCACGCGCACACGTCCGCGTAGCGCTGTGTCTTGCCCCAGCACCTCGCGGCCCAATGCATGAAACTCCGCTTCGATCCGCTCGGCAAACTCACGCGCAGTGGCTCCAGCATCGGTCACTTCATACCCATGGCGAAAGCGATCAAAAAACCGAACGCCGGTCTTTTCCTCGATCCCGTTGATCTTGCGGAAGATTGTCGAATGCGTCTGCCCCAGCTGACGTGCCGCCCCGGACAATCCACCGGCGCGACTTATCGCCAGAATGACCTGTAAATCACTCCACTCAAGGGCCTGTGTAATTTCCGGCTGAGCGACTTCCATTCGTTAACCTGTTCGTTTTTGCAAACCTATTTTACGAAATTAGTGAATTTCTTTGCAATACCCGACATGCAAAATTGAACTCATCGAAAGGCACCACACAACCAACACCCAACAGGAGACACTAACATGCTGATCCACATCGTAGAATTTGAAAGCGCCCTGACCTTCGAAGAAGTTCTTCAAGTCGCCAAAGATCGCAAACCCGAATACGAAGCGGTACCCGGCCTTGTTCAAAAGTACTACGTGAAGTCAGAGCAACCGAACTGCTACAAAGGCGTGATGATCTGGGACAATCCAGGCGCGTTACAATCCTTCCGCGAAACAGACCTCGCGAGCACTGTCGGGCCATCCTACGCCGTCATCGGCGCGCCCCAGGTCAGCGTCAGTGAAGTTATGTTCCCGCTGCGTTAAAGACTTCGCCAAGGGGCGCTACCGGCGCCCCTCGCGCAGCCATCCTGCCACCGCAAGCAACGACGCTAGAAGCAGCAGCGCCCAGGCAGGCAACAAAGGCGACACCCGCACGTCGGCTGTCAGATAAGCCTCTCTCGGCGTGATCCCGATCCAACCCCGACCAGCGGCCACACGACCCTCTCGCACCAATCGGATATCCGGCACACCGGCACTTAAACCAAGGATGCCGCCTCGCCTCACGGCGACGACATCTTCCAGCAGGTCCGAACTCGCTATCGTCTGTTCAAACTCACGCGGCGCGGACGGGCCAAGCGCGATCACTGCGTCCTGATCCCCTTCGCTCAAGCGATAAAGCCCGATCTCTGGCCCCTCGAGTGTCGCCTCAAACCGTCCCGGCGACACCTCTTCCAAAGGCACCGTCAGAACCGCCCCATCGGGCCCGGTGATTTCTACCGGCTCAACCGTCTCGCCCAGCGTTCGGCGCGTCACGACCATGGTCTGCCCCTCGGCCGTTACGCTCAACGCCTCTTCTTCAAGGTCCGGCTCTTTCATCATCCAGTGCGCCAAACGCCGGAGTAACTCCAACTGCGGACCACCGCCATCATACCCGCGCGACCAAAGCCAAGCGTGATCCGATGCAAGCAGAGCCACGCGCCCTTCACCCACACGATCCAGAACCAAAAGGGGGCGGTCCTCCGTACCCGACATCACAGAGGTGCCGCGTTCTGGCACGACATCAATCAACCGAAGCCAACGGCCCCAATCCGCCTCACCATCCTCAGCAACAGGCTGGAACCCCTCCGTCACAGGATGGCGCTGCCCAATGTCCGTGACCGTCGGTCGGTAAATCTCTTCCAAGACACGCCCTGTCGGTGCCGCTGGAATGATATCTGCCAGCGGCGAGCGATAAATCGAGTCCGCCGAAGCAAAGTCAGGCCCCGCCGCAATCAACAGTGCCCCACCCGCCTCTACGTAGCGGCGCACGTTGTCGAGATAGAGGGACGGCAATATCCCCCGCCGCTTGTAACGGTCAAAGATGATCAGATCGAACTCATCAACTTTGTCGAGAAACAGCTCCCGCGTCGGAAACGCGATCAACGACAATTCATTGACCGGCACGCCATCCTGCTTCTCCGGCGGGCGCAGAATAGTAAAATGCACCAAATCGACCGAAGCATCCGACTTGAGCAAGTTCCGCCAAGTCCGTTCGCCCGCGTGCGGCTCCCCCGACACCAGAAGCACCCGCAACCGGTCACGCACACCGTTGATCTGTACAACTGCAGCATTGTTGCGCGTCGTCAGCTCTCCGTCCTGCTCAGGAAGCGTGAACTGGATCACATTCATGCCCCCATGTTGCAGCGTGATAGGGAGTTCCAAGTCCTCACCTACAGGCACGTTAAACCGTTGTGGTTCACCACCATCGACCGCGATATCAATATCCGCCATCGGCGGGACATCCGCAGGAACGGCGCCTTGATCTTCAATCCGAAGGGTCAACTGCACGGGCTCGCCCAGAATGGCAAAGGCAGGCGCGTTCTGGACCATCAATCGCCGATCCCAGTCGTCTTCCTGCCCTGTCAACAAGGCGTGCAACGGCGCGGGCAAGTCGGGCGTACGCTCGATGTCATGCAGCTGGCCATCCGTCACAAGGATCGCCCCCGCCAAACGCGAGCGCGGCTCCTCTGCCATCGCATTGGCCAGCGCCTCCATAAGCAGCGTGCCGCGATTACCCTCACCATCCCCCAAGGTCACGACCCGCAATTCGGTGTTCGGTAGGCGCGCAATCTCAGCCTCGACACCAGCGATGGCCTCCTGAACCTGCGCGGGCCGGTTAGAAATCCGCTGGCTCGCGCTTTCATCAACCACAAGGATGACAATATCGCTCAAAGAATCGCGGTCTTCCAACTGCAACGATGGATTGGCCAAGGCCAGGATCAAAACGGCAAACGCCAACCCGCGCAACCACCAGCCCGAAAGCCCGCGCCAGAGCGCAAGTCCCACGAACAGCACCACGAGCAAAGCACCTGCCAAAACCGATGGCCACGGCAGCAAAGGATCAAATATGATCGTCCCCGTTTCCATCAGCGCATATTGCTTTCTTCTTGGTCAAAATATCCTGGGGGAGTGTGAGGGGGCAAAACCCCCTCACACACCGCGATGTCGAAGACAGCGCAATATTTGCTTAAGCCCATCATTGCCCCAACCGATCCAAAAGCGCCGGGACATGAACCTGGTCGGACTTATAATTGCCCGTCAGCACATGCATGATTAGATTGACGCCAAAGCGATATGCAATCTCGCGCTGCCGCTCGCCTGCAAAACCACGCCCGACAGGGTACA
>CAYPVG010000124.1:0-11490 GCA_964414085.1 uncultured Boseongicola sp.
ATGGGACTGATCGCATCTCTCTTCGGGATTATCTTTGGGCAAGGTCGCAACGCTGTCGCCGAAACCGTAGAGGTCTTTCGGCCAAATGCAGAAGCAGAGGCCGTGCGCGATGCTGCGAGATACGCTGCTTCATTGGGTCAGTTTGCGTCGGAATTCGCGCTGCCACGCCGCGGTATCTTTGATCGTTTCATTGACGGCCTTAACCGATTGCCGCGCCCGGCGCTGGCGTTGGGCACTCTCGGGCTTTTCATCGCGGCGATGGTCGATCCGATTTGGTTTTCGCAACGGATGCAAGGAGTCGCGCTTGTTCCGGAACCCCTTTGGTGGCTAATGGGCGCGATTGTGTCGTTCTACTTCGGCGCACGCCATCAAACCAAGCATCAGGAGTTCACGGCCGGTCTAGCCGCCGCGATGGCCCGAGCGCCCAATATTACTGCTAATATTCAGAGTCTTGGCGCGTTGAGTGAGACGCCTGAAGTCTCGACAGAGCTTCCAGTTCGTCGCGATGGCAATGCCGCCATTCAAGAATGGAAGGCAACCCATGCCGGAAAATGAAGTTTACTCGCTCGTCGCAGAACACGGGCCGTGGGTTGTTTTGGTCTTCTTCCTTCTTTGGCGAGACGTCCAGAAAGAACAGGCCACTCGCGCCGTGCTCGACAAAAATGCGCATGTGCTGACCGAGATCGCAACGGTCATCCGCGAAAGGATGCCCCGCGCATGACCGACTCTCGCAAATCGTTTCGCAAGCGCATCTGTCGTGCCTTGCTGTCCCCTCGGTTTCGCCGTGCTCTGTGGAGATACGACGCTGCGAGCGCCGATCTTGTCCGTGCCATTGCCGAGGCTTTTCCAACAGCATCAGGTCTTTCCGTCAAAAGTATTTCAAAGGCAGGTTCGCATGATTCCGAATGAGGAAGCTCTCGTCGCTGCAGTCCTGTCCGCCACGCTGACGCTGTCACTGCTGTGGATCGCGGAATGCACGCGCGCTGACAGAGACACAGCGTTACTCGGCTCAGCCACCACCGCCGCGTGGTGCCTTCCGGTTTTCCTTCGGCTTCTGACGTAAACTCCCCGCGACCAAGCGTCTCGCGCCCTTGGCCTTACCCCATGGGCGGAATACTCTTGCACCATGTTCGTAGAGCTTGGTCATTTCACGCTGATTCTCGCCCTTTTGGTCGCCGTTGTGCAAACGGTGATGCCGCTTGTCGGCGCTCATAAAGGCTGGCGGGGTTGGATGGCCATTGCGGAACCAGCCGCCACTGTGCAGTTCTTCCTTCTCGGGTTTTCCTTCGCGGCGCTCACCTATGCGTTCGTGACCTCTGATTTCTCGGTCCGCCTTGTGACGCTGAACAGCCACACGGCAAAGCCGATGCTTTACAAGATCACCGGTGTCTGGGGTAATCACGAAGGCTCGCTGCTTCTCTGGTGCGTGATCCTCGCGTTCTTCGGGGCACTCGCGGCTTGGTTTGGAACAAACCTTCCCGACCGCCTGCGCGCGCGCGTCTTGGGGGTGCAAGCCTCTGTGGGCGTTGCGTTTTTGCTGTTTCTCATCCTCACGTCCAACCCGTTCCTGCGTCTTGAAGCACCCCCCCTGAACGGCCAGGATCTGAACCCGCTTTTGCAGGACCCGGGTCTCGCGTTCCATCCGCCGTTTCTCTACATCGGCTACGTCGGACTCTCGATGAGCTTCTCTTTCGCCGTCGCTGCGCTGATTGAAGGCCGGGTCGATGCGGCATGGGGCAGGTGGGTCCGTCCTTGGACACTTCTGGCCTGGCTCAACCTGACCATCGGCATCGCATTGGGAAGCTGGTGGGCCTATTACGAGCTTGGCTGGGGCGGCTTTTGGTTCTGGGATCCGGTGGAGAACGCCTCCTTTATGCCATGGCTCATCGCCGCGGCACTCCTCCATTCCGCCATCGTCGTTGAAAAACGCGAGGCGCTGAAGAGCTGGACGATTTTGCTAGCCATCCTCGCCTTCGGGTTCTCGCTTATCGGCGCCTTCATCGTCCGCTCTGGCGTCCTAACGTCCGTCCACGCCTTCGCCAACGACCCTGAGCGTGGAGTTTATCTGCTGATCATTACGGCGCTGTTCATGGGGGGAGCTCTCACACTCTACGCCGCCCGCGCTGCGCAGATGCAAGCGAAAGGCGTCTTTGGGCTTATGAGCCGTGAAAGTGCGCTTGTGGCCAACAACGTTCTTCTCGCCGTTGCAACATTCGTGGTGTTTCTCGGCACCATTTGGCCGCTCGTCGCCGAGCTCGTCTGGGACCGCAAACTCTCTGTTGGCCCCCCATTCTTTGATGCCGCCTTCACACCCTTCATGATCGCGCTCGCCGTGATCCTGCCCATTGGGTCCATGCTGCCCTGGAAACGCGCGAAACTCGGTAAGACCATGAAGTTCCTCTGGATCGCACTGGCCGTTGCCTTCGTCATCGCCGCGATCACATGGGTTGTTCAAACCGACCGCTCCCTCATCGCTCCCATCGGAGCCGCCCTCGGCGCATGGCTTATCGTCGGAGCTGCCGCTGACATCTGGCAACGTACAGGCCGTTCAGGCCCTGCCGCAAAAATCAGCCGCGCCCTCCGGCTGCCTCGCGCCGATCTAGGCCGCGCGACCGCCCACGCGGGTCTCGGCGTCACCTTCATCGGCATCGCACTCTTAACAGCATGGCAAGTCGAAGATATCCGCGTTGCTCAACCGGGCGAAAGTTTCACGGTGGGTCAATACGATGTTACACTCATCGACGTGCGCCAGATCCAAGGCCCCAACTACATCTCAACCATGGCCGAGATGCAGATCGACCGTAACGGAAACTCCGTCGCGCGCCTTTTCCCCGAGAAACGCATCTACCCAGTCGCCAATATGCCGACGACCGAAGCCGCCATCGACAACGGCGTGTTCCGCGACCTCTACGTCGTCATTGGTGACCCGCAAGGCGCCGGTGCGTGGTCCGTCCGTACCTTTATCAAACCATTCGCCAACTGGATCTGGGCTGGCGCCATTATCATGTCCTTCGGTGGTATCTTGTCGCTGACCGACCGCCGTTTCCGCGTCGCCGCTGGTGCCCGCAAAACCCCAAAGGGAGTGCCCGCGGAATGATCCGCCGCGTCCTCCTGATCCTCACGCTTGTCATCGCGACCCCGAGTTTTGCCGTCGAACCTGATGAGATCCTGGATGACCCAGTCTTAGAAGAACGCGCTCGCGACCTATCCCAGAACCTCCGTTGCCTTGTCTGTCGCAACGAAAGCATCGACGAAAGTAATGCTGAACTGGCCCGCGACCTCCGCCTCCTTGTCCGCGAACGCCTTGTTGCAGGGGACACCGATGAAGAAACCATCGACTTCATCGTTGCGCGTTATGGCGAGTACGTCCTTTTAACGCCCCGCGCGACCGGCTCGACGCTCATCCTTTGGATTGCCGGCCCCGTCATGCTGCTCACCGCCTTGGCCATCGCGGCGCTTTATATCCGCCGCAGACGTCCGAAAGCCGCTGAAATTACGCTCACGGATGCCGAAAAAGCCCGACTTTCCGAACTCTTGGACGACTGACGCGGCGTTTCCTCTTTTCCGAACCGTTTAGTTCACTTATGTGAATGGCAGGCTCATATTAGATCTGGGCGAAGAAAGGGACGGCCATGGAATATCAAAGCATTCGCGTTACTGAACAGGACGACTACGGCGTCATCACGCTCAACCGGCCCGAGGTGAAAAACGCGTTCAACACGCAAATGCGGGCCGAAATCCTTCATGCCACAAAAGCGCTCGCCAATTCTGCTCGCGCCATCGTCATCACCGGCACAGGAGACGCCTTCTGTTCCGGGCAGGATCTTGGGGATCGCGCCACCGTTGCAAATACCGACCTCGAACGGACGCTGCGCGACGAATATATGCCGATGATCCGTGCTATCGCCGACTGCCCTGTTCCTGTGATGGCCGCTGTAAACAGCGCCGCCGCCGGGGCAGGGACCGCTCTGGCCCTTGCCGCCGATGTCGTCATCGCCACCGAAAGTGCCATCTTCCTCCAAGCCTTCGCGCGCATTGGTCTGATCCCAGATGCAGGCGTGACCCATTTCCTTCCGCAACACGTCGGCTTCGCCCGAGCCATGGGCGCAGCGCTCTTTGCCGAGCCTGTCACCGCCAAGCAAGCCGCAGAGTGGGGAATGATCTGGGAAGCCGTACCCGACAGTGCCTTTGAGGCCCGCTGGAAAGACCGAGCGTCAAAGCTCGCCTCTGGCCCAACCACGGCTTATATTGGGATCAAAGAAGCGATGCGCGCCAGTGCGGCGAACTCGCTGGAAGATCAGCTTATTTTGGAAGCCAAGCTTCAAGGCCGCTGTGGCAAGACCCGTGACTTCCGCGAAGGTGTTATGGCTTTCCTCGAAAAGCGTCCCGCACAGTATGAAGGCCGCTAAGCGCGTACTGTTCATCACGTCTTAACTGCAAACTCGGACGATCGGTTAACAAGACGTGACACCCCCGAACGGGCGCACCGACGTAATACCGACGTTTCACCGACGCAATACCGACGTGCCATTATTGACGAAAACATCGCGAAAACAGCACGTTAAATTCGAAGCAGCGCGCGGGGCCGAAATAGCCACCGCGCGCCGCTTTCATGCTTCGTTAACGGTCTCCAACCAACCCGTCAGGGATGCTCTCCAGAGGCGATCTTGTTTGCAAAGTCATGGTTGGTATCCCGATGCGCCGCTTCATCAGCACGTACTGCCACGACCACCTCGCGCAACCGCGCGTCTTCGGCCAACTTCCAGTAATCCTTGGCAATCTGCGGGGCAGGGACGTTCTCGACCCGGCCTGCATCAATCTCTCCCAGATACTGCGTGTAGCTCACCACGGCCTCTTCCTCGAGATACCCGACAATCCTGTGCGCAGTCTTCGGGAAAAGCAGATAGGTGAAGAAATAGACGTTATAGAACACGGCCTGCGCGATCATGATGATCCACCGCTCCAGCCGCGTCGGCTGAGCGATTTTGATAAACGTCATCAAATGCATGCGTTCGTTATCAGCCTCTTCCAAAAGCTCGCGGATCCAACCCTGATCGTCGCGGATGTGGCGAATGGCGTGTAGGTGCTGCAACAGCCCGCCAACCATGCCAGGCACAGCGGCAACGGTCTCCAGAACCACAGCGCGGTGGCCATAGCGTTTCGCAAAGAACTTATCCGCAAAGAACCGCATGAACTTCACAATGCGATAGGCTGCCCTGTCGCTCATGGTTTGCGGGACATGATGCACCTCCAATTCAATGGTGCGCGCTAATTCCGGACTTGGTTTCATGTCGAAATCTCCTGTTCACACCTCAGGATATATGTTGCCAGTCAGCCCTTTCAGCGCCTTAAACCTGCGGCATAATCGCAAAGGTTTCAGGTCCCTAAGGCATGACCGCCCATGTGTTCCTCGGATAGCTTGGATTTTGCCCTAGTGATGCCAGATTTGTCATGAAAGCAGTGCGTTAGATCATCAAAGGATAATGGTTTGCGCCAATTAATAGCGCCTTTTCTGGCAATATTTTTGCCCCTCGCCGCCGCCGCACAGACGGAAGAGAACCCGACGTTCGACGTGCCAAAATACTTGGAAGAAAGCGCCATCGCTAACGCAGAGGGCTTTCGCAAACGTTCAGTCAACCTGCTCTTCAAATACGCCCCGGAAGGCCGTTTCACCCCCGAAGACGCGGCACTATTCCTCGAGGTCGAGGCCGCTCAACAACGACAGCGCGCGCGACTGGATATTCTGAAGCTCGATCTGGACGGTGATGCAATCGTATCCCGCCAAGAGATCGAGCGGCTCCGTCGCACGCTCACAGGTCGCGATCGCTCCAGCATGGAGAACCTGCTCGATCGTCTCGACACCAACGGCGACCTCGCTTTGTCAGTAGACGAGATTGACGTCGGCGTGGCTGAACGCCTCGCGAAACGCAAACCCAATCGCGATATCCAGACCCTTCTCGATCTGGACGTGGACGGTGATCTTGCCACCACACTCGAAGATATCGACCAAATCGTTGCTTACGTCGAAGGGACTGCAGAAGCTCAACAGAACCTCGCCCGGCTCGCCCTGCAAGGTGGTGCCTGTGACCTCCCAATGCCCACTGACAGCGCGCAAATCGTGCTAATTGGCGCCTATGAAGCGGACCGCCGCTCGCGCGTGAATGTCCACGGAAACTCGGGCGTCTCTCGCTATTTCGAGATCGCCATCGATGAGAACACAGACGGCCCGATCTATCTTGTTGTCGTTGTCCACAGCGCAATGGTTGTGAAGCTCGTCGGTCAAACCGATTATATCGAACGCGTTGTTGCACTTTCAAACCGATCCATTGGCATCGCGGGCGTAGGCGAAGACCGGGTGACGTTCGCGTCTCCACGCGCTTGTAATGCACAGGTATTCACCAGCGCTGATAGTGCCGATGCTCTTCTCGCCCGCGCGGCCTTCTCTGCCAAGCTTGGTCGTCAAATCGACACTCAAGTCGCCACCTACACAGCATCAACCTTTGCCCTGCCGGCGGGTAAGTTCGTTCCAACCCCAAAACCTGCACCAAAGTCGACGTTTGAGATCCTCGTAGACCTGTTCCTTGGGCGTGCGGAAATGGGCGAAGTCGACACCGGCAAAATCGGCGATGTCGACCGAAGCGAGATCGTAACGGTCGGTGGTCTGACACTTGCAGGCGCGTATGATCACCCAGAAAGCTTGTTGCCACTGATCCAATCAAAGCACATCAGCCGCAGGCCAGATGGATCCTATTCAATCGACAAAGAGATCGATGTATTCCCGCCTGATATGGAAGGCGTCACCCTAGTTTTGAGAACAGGGATTTCGATGCCGCGTGGAGACATCGGAAGAGCGACCGTCATAAGAGAAGACACCGGCGCATGTTCTGGCCGGTGTCCTCGATAGCAACTTAGCGATTTTCGACGTCCACGTAGTCCCGGGCGTTCGCGCCGACATAAAGCTGACGCGGGCGACCGATTTTCATCTGTGGATCGGCGATCATCTCTTTCCATTGGCTGATCCAGCCAACGGTCCGGGCCAGAGCGAAGATCGGTGTGAACATAGAAGTCGGGAAGCCCATCGCATCCAGGATAATGCCGGAGTAGAAATCGACGTTTGGATAAAGCTTCTTATCCTTGAAATACGGGTCTTCCAGCGCAATGCGCTCAAGCTCCTTGGCGACCTGCAGCGTCGGGTTGTTTTCAACGCCCAGCAAGTCCAGCACTTCGTCGGCAGACTGCTTCATCACCTTCGCGCGTGGGTCGAAGTTTTTATAAACCCGGTGACCAAAGCCCATCAGGCGGAATGGGTCTTCCTTGTCTTTGGCACGTGCAATGTACTCCGGAATGCGATCAACGGTGCCGATCTCGCGCAGCATCTCAAGGCAAGCCTGGTTTGCGCCACCGTGTGCCGGGCCCCATAGGCAGGCGATGCCAGCAGCGATACAGGCAAATGGGTTCGCACCATATGATGACGCCAAACGTACGGGCGATGTGGAAGCGTTTTGTTCATGATCCGCGTGTAGTGTGAAGATCCGGTCCATCGCGCGGGACAGGATCGGGTTCACTTCATATTCTTCAGCCGGAACCGAGAAACACATGCGAAGGAAGTTCGATGCGTAATCAAGATCGTTGCGCGGATAGACAAATGGCTGGCCGATGGAGAATTTGTAGGCCCAAGCTGCAATCGTCGGCATCTTCGCAATCAGACGAACCGTCGCGACTTCGCGCTGCCATGGATCGGTGATGTCAGTCGAGTCATGATAGAATGCCGACATGGCGCCGACGACACCTGTCATAATCGCCATCGGGTGCGCGTCACGACGGAAACCGCGGTAGAAGTACACCATCTGTTCATGCAGCATCGTATGGTTTGTCACACGGCTTTCAAAGTCTTCCAGCTGAACAGCTGACGGCAGTTCACCATAAAGAAGGAGATAACAAACCTCGAGGAAGTGCGATTTTTCAGCCAGCTGGTCGATCGGGTAGCCACGGTGCAAGAGCTCGCCCTTTTCGCCATCAATGAAAGTGATGGTGGAATCGCAGGACGCGGTTGATGTGAAGCCAGGGTCATAAGTGAAGACATCGCCTTGCGCATAGAGCTTGCGGATGTCGAGCACATCAGGGCCAGCGCTTGGTGACAGGATTGGAAGCTCCAACTCTTTGCCATCAAAACTGAGTTTGGCGGTTTTCTTGCTCTCTGACATGGTCATCCCCGTCTGTTCGGGCCGACTTTGACAGCCGGTCGGTTAGTCCATCGCGCTATGCGCCGGATTTTGCAAAAGGGCTGGCCCGTGCGTGGCGGGATGCCCTTGTTCAGGTTGCCGCGTCGTTCAAACGTTGCACGGTCTCTTCGCGGCCGAGAACCAGCATCATATCAAAAACGCTTGGGCTAACGGCCCGACCTGCCAATGCGGCTCTTAGCGATCCCGCGAGCTTGCCAAGCTTGAGGTCGTGTGCCTCTGCCAAGGATTTAACAGCGCCCTCTAAGGCGTCTCGCGACCAGCTAACATTTTGCAGGTGCGGCGTCAATTCGCTCAGTATACCACGGGATACAATATCGAGTGATTTTACGGACTTTTCATCTGGCTGGATTGGCCGATCATTCAGAACAAATGCTGCTTTCTCAATGAGTTCCGGGTATGTCCGCGCCCGGTCCTTGAGGCAATACATCGCAGGCGCAAGGGCCGCTTCCTTGGCGTCAGGCAGCTTTTCTTGTCCTGAGGCAACCAAATATTCCTGAATTTCTGCTACGAGTGCAGCATCGTCCATAGCGGCGATATGTTGACCCGAAAGATTTTGCAGCTTTTTGGTGTCAAACCGGGCAGGGGCCTTACCGATGCCATCAAGCCCGAACCATTCAATCGCCTGTTTGGTGGTGAAGAATTCATCATCACCATGGCTCCAACCCAGACGTGCCAGATAGTTCCGCATGCCAGCCGCCGGATACCCATCCGCTTGCCATTCTTCGACCCCAAGAGCCCCATGGCGTTTCGACAGTTTCTTGCCGTCCTCGCCGTGGATCAGGGGGATATGCGCCCAAACCGGCACATCCCAACCCATGGCGTTGTAAACAAGCATCTGGCGCGCGGCATTGTTCAGGTGATCGTCGCCGCGGATCACATGCGTCACGCCCATATCATGATCGTCGACCACAACGGCGAGCATATAGACAGGCGTCCCGTCCGAGCGGAGCACGATCATATCGTCGAGCTGGTCGTTACGGATCGTCACGTCGCCCTGCACCGCGTCTTTAATCACCGTCACGCCTTCGGTTGGGGCTTTCACCCGCACCACGTAGGGCGCATCGGGGTGCTCTGACGCATCCACATCGCGCCAAGGCGAACGAAACAGCGTCGAGCGCCCCTCTGCCTTTGCAGCGTCCCGAAAGGCGGCAATTTCCTCTTGTGTTGAAAAACACTTATAGGCCGCGCCCGAGGCCAGCATCTGATGCGCCACCTCTGCATGCCGCGCGGCACCGTCAAACTGGGAAACGGCATCACCGTCCCAATCCAACCCAAGCCATTTCAAGCCGCGAAAGATCGCCTCAGTTGCTTCAGGGGTCGAGCGCGCGCGGTCCGTGTCTTCGATCCTCAGCAGGAATCTTCCGCCGCGCCCTCGAGCAAACAGCCAGTTGAACAGCGCCGTGCGCGCACCGCCAATATGAAGATACCCCGTCGGAGACGGAGCAAATCGGGTCACGACAGGGCGGTCGGTCATGGCGGCATACCTTTAGAGTTAATCAGACAGTAACCAAAACGGGCTTAGCGTCGTGGGTGTGTAGTCAACCCGAATTGGACAGACAAGGGTGCGTCTTACCGTCATTGCGTCGGATGTGATCGATGGGCAGCGCGGGCATCTCTTTCCCTGGGCGCCCGTTCTGTTTGGCACAGGCGTCGCGATATACTTTGCGATCAAATCGGAACCCACAGTCCAACTGCTCTTCCTTGGAATCGCCGGCACATTGATAGCCGCTGCGGCGGCTCCACGGTTTGGTGCTCTCCTTCAAATCCTCACTGTGACCATTCTCCTGATATCACTCGGATTTCATGTGGCGGCATGGCGCGCACACGCAGTAGCCGCGCCCGTCTTGAAATACCGTTATTACGGCCCAATCGAAGGCCGTATCGTCAACATCGACCGTTCCCAATCGGATGCGCCGCGGTACACGCTTGACCAAGTCGTCCTCTACAACACATCGCCAGAGCGCACCCCAGCGCGCATCCGCATTTCGCAACACGGCAGTTTTGACCCACCCAAAGTCGTCCCTGGCGATGTCATTATCCTGACGGGCCACCTTTCACCTCCAAGCGGCCCGGTGGAACCCGGCGGCTTTGATTTTCAGCGTCAGGCCTGGTTTCAAAGCCTTGGAGCCGTCGGTTACACGCGCACGCCCGTTCTGATTTACGAAAGGGGGCGCCCCGGCGGCCTCTGGCTTTGGATCACGAAACTCCGGCTTCATATCTCACAAGAAGTACAGCGCGCGCTCCCCGGACGCGCCGGCGCATTTGCCGCCGCGATCACGACGGGTGACCGCTCTGGCATGGATCAAAAAACTTTCGAAGACCTGCGTGCCTCAAATCTCGCGCACCTTCTTGCGATTTCAGGGCTGCACATGGGCCTCCTCACCGGGTTCGTTTTCGCAGCGTCTAGATATGGCCTGGCAGCCATCCCGACACTTGCCCTTAGATGGCCTGTCAAAAAGATCGGTGCTGTCGTCGCACTGGTCGCAGGTGCCATCTATCTTGCGCTCTCCGGCGGCAATGTCGCCACCGAGCGGGCCTATATCATGGTGTCCACCATGTTTTGCGCTGTCTTGCTCGACAGGCGCGCAATCACGCTGCGCGCCGTCGCCCTTGCCGCTCTTATTGTTCTGACACTCAGACCTGAAACACTGTTAGGCCCGGGTTTTCAGATGTCTTTCTCTGCAACCATCGCTCTGGTGACCGCATTCGGCTGGATGCGGGACCGGGATTGGTCTCAATCGCGATGGCCGTGGTGGCTTCGCACAATCGGGGGAGTTGCGATCTCGTCAGCCGTCGCCGGCTTTGCAACAGCTCCCATTGCAGCGGTCCACTTCAATCAAATGCCGCACTATGGATTGATCGCGAACATCCTGTCTGTGCCGCTGATGGGAGCCATAATCATACCAGGCGCCGTTCTGGCAGGCCTCTTGGCCCCTTTTGGAGGTCATGAGCTGGGATTGGCCCTCATGGCGCCCGCAATCAACTGGATCCTGAATGTCGCTGACACGGTCGGGCACTTGCCTGGCGCCCTCACATTTGTCTGGTCGCCGCAAAGCGCGGTCCTGCCGCTTCTTGCTGTTGCGGGCTTGTGGTTAGCACTTTGGCAAGGTCGCGCACGGACACTTGCCGTTTTGCCCGCAATGCTCGCTCTTTCGCTCTGGACCCAAACAACACGGCCAGATGTCCTCATTTCTGCGAACGGGGCACTTGTGGGCGCCTTGAGCACAGAGGGACGCGTCTTGTCAAA
>CAYPVG010000125.1:0-7861 GCA_964414085.1 uncultured Boseongicola sp.
ATGGGTCTGTCCGCTGCTCTGACGGAGAAGGCACGTGCTGAGGCCGAGACGTTGATCGTTGCCTATACGCACGGTCAGCCTGCGCAGCCGACAACCTTTGGGCACTACCTCGGAGCGGCGATTGAGGTTTTGAATCGAGACACCGAGCGTTTGTCTGCAGCTATTGACGGCCTAGGGCATTGTCCAATGGGGGCTGCAGCGATTACGACATCTGGGTTTCCTATCGATCGCGGGCGTATGGCGGACCTGCTGGGCTTTGAGGGTCCATTGGTCAACTCCTACGGTTGCATTGCTTCCGTCGACTATGTGACCGGATTGTACAGCGCGATGAAGCTGGTGTTTTTGCACCTGGGACGGCTCATTCAAGACATGGCGTTTTGGTCGAGCTTTGAGGTTGGGCAGCTCTATGTGCCGAACGCGCTCGTACAGATCAGTTCCATCATGCCGCAAAAGCGCAATCCGGTTCCGATAGAACATATGCGTCACCTGGCTTCCGTGACTGTCGGGCGCTGTGACATGGTGGTGAACACAATGCACAACACACCGTTCACCGACATGAACGATAGCGAAGGGGAAGTGCAGCAGGCTGGATATTCGGCGTTTGAAAGTGGTGGCCGCGTGATTGAGTTGATGACGGCGTTTTTACCTGCGTGTTCGATCAACAGTGAGAATGTACGCCGAAATACAGAGGCGGCGTGCATCACCATAACTGAGCTTGCCGACACCCTTGTTCGCCAGGATGGGTTGAGCTTTCGTCAGGCGCATGAAGTGGCTGCCAAGACGGCGTCTGCAGTTATTTCAGACGGCGTTCCGCTTGGGGACGGCTACGCGGCGTTTTCAAGTAATTTCGAGGCGATCGTTGGTCAAGGGTCATCGTTGGACGAGGCTGCATTTCGAACCGCGACAGCGGCCGAGACTTTTGTTCGGGTGCGTGACCGGGTCGGGGGACCGGCGTCAATTTCCCTGTTGGCCGCCCTTAGAAATTATGACTTCGACCGCTCGGTGCTTGAGAAAGCGCAGTCAGAAAGAAAAGCGCGTGTGAGCGACGCAGAAACCCGCCTGAGTACATCATTTTCCGAGCTACTGGAGACCTGACGTGGCCAATCTTGCTCTTCATAATCTGACGAAATCCTATGGCTCGACAGAGGTGTTGCATGGCATCTCATTGGATGTGGATGATGGCGAGTTCGTTGTTTTTGTCGGTCCGTCGGGCTGTGGGAAGTCGACGACACTGCGGTTGATTGCTGGGCTGGAAGAGACCACGAGCGGCATCATCGAAATCGGTGGACGTGAGGTGAACAATCTGGAGCCGAAAGAGCGTGATATCGCGATGGTGTTCCAGAACTACGCGATTTACCCGCACATGACAGTGAAGAAGAACATCGCGTTTGGGTTGCGGTCTTCAAAGATGCCGAAGGAAGACAAGGAGAAACGCATCCTTGAGGTTGCTGGCATTCTGGACATGACTGATCTGCTCGAGCGAAAGCCGTCGCAACTTTCAGGTGGTCAGCGGCAGCGCGTCGCCATTGGACGCGCTATGGTTCGAGACCCTGCGGTTTTCTTGTTCGATGAGCCTTTGTCCAACCTAGACGCGCAGCTTCGCACCCAGATGCGGTTGGAGATTAAACGTCTGCACCAACGTGTTGGAAACACGATCATTTTTGTGACTCACGATCAGGTTGAGGCGATGACGATGGCCGATCGCATTGTGATTATGAAGGATGGACATATCCAGCAGGTGGGAACGCCTTCTGAGGTGTACCACAAACCCGCAAATACGTTTGTAGCCCGGTTTATTGGGGCACCATCAATGAACCTACTAACGGGAAAAGCTGGCCCGGATGGCGTGTCACTTGAAGGGGGCTCACTATTTCAGATGGCGGGTGCGTCAACTGCCAACGGTGATGTCCTGCTTGGTGTACGTCCAGATGATCTTCACCCTGATGACACCAATCCAATCATCAGCGGCAAAGTGACGGTGCAGGAGCCGCTTGGTCCTGAGACATTGATCTATGTGGATACACCTAGTGGAGAAGTGATCGCGAAAGCGGATGGTCGGAACCCACCTGCGGTTGGGCAAATGGTTCATCTGGGGGCTGGAGTCGAACATTTGCATCTCTTTGATGCGGGGAGTGGAGCGGCGATCGGATGAGCAAGTCAGTCCTCTGCGCAGGTCGGATGTATTGCGATGTGATTTTCACAGGCGCACCGCGTTTGCCTTCGCCCGGGACCGAAGTCTTTGCGGAGAGCGTTTCGCTGCACGCCGGTGGTGGTGCTTTCATTACGGCGGCGACGCTTTCTGCTCTTGGACATGAAACGGCGCTTTTTGCGCAACTGCCTGCACCTCCGTTTGATGGGACTGTGGCGGAAGAGCTGACCGAACATCATGTCGATGCCCAACACTGCGATAGACCAGAACAGGGGTCCGAGCCTCAAATAACGGTGGCAATGACGTGCGGGGCGGACAGGGCTTTTTTGACCCGCGCTGCTGGGCCGGCTTTGCCTGACTTCGAACAAGGTTTGCCGAAAGGGTTTTGTCACCTTCACATTGGTGAGCTTGGTACGTTGGAAGAGAATCCCGGCTTACTGGAGCAAGCCCGCGCTCAGGGAATGACGATTTCGCTGGATTGCGGATGGCAAGATTCTTTCGAACGGAGTGCTTTTGAGCTAATTGCAGCCGTCGATGTATTCCTTCCCAATGAACGAGAATTGGACGCGTTGGTTTCGCTGGGAATGGACCTAAATCTTCCTGACTTGTTGGTTGTCAAAGGCGGTGCCGAAGGTGCCAAGGCCAAACGACGTTTGGAAGCCAAATGGGCTTCAGTGACGGCAACGCCAGTGAAGGTCATTGACGCAACAGGTGCGGGAGACGCCTTCAACGGAGGGTTCATTTCTGAGTGGTTGCGCGGCCGGAGATTGGAAGACTGTTTGGCGCACGGAAATGCATGCGGCGCGGCTTCTGTGCAATCTGTCGGTGGAGCCGGGGGATTGGCGAAGCTCGGACGAGAAGTCGAAGCGGTGGAATCCAAGTGAATACATCTATTGCGTCAGGTAATCAGAGCTTAGAAGAGTGAAGCCAGACGGGGCGTCATATGTTTGCTGGAAGAGGAATTGGTCATGTTTGTGACAGTTCCTGCTAAAGTGATTGGTCGCAAAGATCTTGGAGCTATCGTGAAACGCCTAACCAACGAAATTACGGTCTTGGCTGAGGGCTTGTCGCTTCGCGGATGCCCGTCGGATGTTTTGGCGCGAAACATTAGCTAGCCGTCAATTCGATGAATGAGTATTTTGCCATTGAACTGACGATCCTGCTGATAGGATGCGCGGGTATAGCGCTCGGTGGGATTGTGAAAGGCGCGACTGGTGCAGGCGCACCGTTAATCGGGGTGCCGTTTGTCGCCGTCATATCGGATGTACAAACGGCTGTTGCGATTTTCGCTGTTTTGAACATCATTTCAAATGGTTGGCAGGCAACTGCTTTTCAGAACCAGATTGAAGACCGTCGATTTGCTTGGCGCCATGCGATAGCCGCGGCGGTAGGGGTCATCCCTGGAACGCTTCTGCTCGCACAATTGCCGACTGACGTTATCACATTGGTTATGGCGTGCATCGTGGTCCTCTATGTCGTCATGCGTCTTAGTCGACCAGATTGGATCCTTTCGAGACAACGCGGCCTCTCATTGGCTATTCCAGTCGGCTTCGTTGGAGGGCTCATGCAAGGGGCAGGTGGGTTATCGGCGCCAGTGACGATCCCATTCTTCAATGCATTGAGACTGTCTCGGATGGATTTCATCGGGACGATTTCAGTGTTCTTTCTTTCGATGGCTGCCTTGCAAGTGCCATCCTTGATCGCGTTTGGACTATTGACTTGGGAGCGTGCGGCAATCGGTATTTTGGCGGCGATCCCGTTGTTCTGTGGAATTTGGATTGGGTCGCGGTTGGCGCGTTTCATGTCGCGCGAATCTTTCGACCGTGCCATTCTTATGCTGCTGGTTGTAATTGCCGCGAAGTTGGCGTTTGACGCACTGACTTGAAGATATCGACTAGAGCAAATCCACCCGAGAACCGCATTCCATGCGCCAGTGCTTTGGTAGTGGTCGGGTTCCACCAATAAGCGTTACTTCCGCTTGGAGGCGAATATCGCCACTGGATGCACCTATCATGATGTCAAATGCACCCGGTTCGACGATGCGATGTCCTTCTGTGCCGGTAAAGCTCAGCATGTCTGTCGGTAGATCAAAGTGTACTCGTGCGGATTGACCCGACTGAAGCTCGAGCCTTGTAAAGCCTTTGAGTTCCTTGATTGGCCTGACGACCGACGCGACTTGATCGTGTACGTATAGCTGAGGGATAGCGAAGCCTTTGCGACGACCAGTGTTGGTGATCTGGCAAGATACCTTAACTGTGCCAGTCTCTACATCAACTTCTTGGCTCTCGAGCTTTAAATCGGCAAATTCAAAGTCTGTGTAGCTGAGACCGTGGCCAAACGGGTAGTCAGTTCCGAAATGCCGGGCGACAGGCGTGCCTGCCGATTTGAACTTATGGTTGTAGAAGTAAGGGCAGGCTCCAACGTTGCGCGGGACCGAGAGAGTGAGACGCCCTGATGGCTCAACTGCGCCAGTAAGGACGTTTGCCAAAGCGGTTCCTGCTTGCTCGCCGCCGAAGGACGCCATGACCTGTGCGGCAATCTTTTTTTCCTGACCTCCGAGATTGTAGGGTCGGCCACTGGTTAAGACGACGATCACGGGTTTTCCAGTTGCGACAACAGCATCGAGAAGTTGTTGCTGGACACCCGGCAGTTCGAGCGTATCGGCGTCAGAGCCTTCGCCCACGGTTCCTGTTTGGAAGATGCCGGAGAGGTCACCGACGCAAACGATGGAGACGTCGGCGGTGTTGGCTGCTGCTACGGCATCATCGATGAGATCCAAACGCGTTGAGATCGGTGAGTTGAGCTGAAGCGACGTGTGATCGTCCACATCTCCGGGGAAGACCGGGGTGCCTGATCCGCGTTTCTCCAGGATGTAACATCCTTGGGCGTAGCTAACATTGCCATCAGGAAGCGCAGCGGCGAGGCCATCCAAGATTGTCACTACGTTCGCGACATCCTCGACGGCGTCGTGATTGATAAGGTGAACTGGGAAGGCATAGTCGCCCAGCAGCGCCAATGGGTCGGCAGCTGTGGGGCCGATGACCGCGATTTTCTTATTCGTATCAAGCGGTAAGATGCCGTTGTTGTCGAGAATTGTAATGGACTGTTCCGCGACGTCGCGTGCCACATCTACCGTTTCGGGCGTGCGCAGGGAGATTGCTGTGTCGTCTGTGTACGGTTTTTCGAAGAGACCGAGGTGGAACTTCTCGCTCAACACACGCGATACGATCGCGTCAATCGTTTCGACATCGATTAGTCCGCGATCAACGGCATCGGTAAGGCTCGGTGCACAGTCGTGGCCCGGAAGTTCGACATCAAGTCCTGCATTGAATGTTAGTGCCGCCGCTTCTGCATCATCTGCAGCCACTGCGTGGTGCGTTTTAAGGAGTTTGACGCCAATGTAATCAGCGACGATGATACCATTAAACCCCCAATCTTCGCGCAAGACTTTGGTCAGTAAGTGTTTGGATGCGTGTACAGGTTCGCCGTCAATGTCGTGATACGCTGGCATGACCGAGCCGACGTTCGCCAGCTTCACGGCCATTTCGAAGGGAAGGGCGAAGTCGTCGTTCAATTCGCGCCATCCAAGGTGTACGGGCGCATGATTTCGCGCACCTTCCGAGTACGAATGGCCGACATAGTGTTTGAGCGTGGCTAGGACCTGTCGGTCTTCGCCTTGGAGGCCTTTGACGTATGCTGTAGCGAGAATTCCGGTGAGGTAGGGGTCTTCGGCAAAAGTTTCTTCGGTCCGGCCCCACCGTGCGTCGCGCGCTACGTCCAGCACCGGCGCTAGCCCTTGCCTTGCGCCAACCGAGAGGAGTTCACTGCCAATAGCTTCGCCTACACGTTGGATCAGGTTGGGGTTCCATGTTGCCCCATAGGCAAGGGACGACGGGAACAACGTTGCTCCGGCGGCCATGAGGCCGGAAAGGCATTCTTCGTGCGAAATCGTCGGAATGCCGAGGCGGGTTTCTTCCACTAGGAACTTTTGTAGTCGATTTAGGGCACGGACCCCCTGCGCAGGGGCGATATTTCTTGTTCCGAGAGGGCGCGTGATCTGGCCAAGCCCATGCTTCAAGCGGTCATAAACTACGTCGGCGTCTGAGTTTCCGGTGAATCTATCGGACCTTATTTCGTGCTCGCCGTCTTCGGACAGGAAAAGCCATATCGCATGCATTTGCGCGATCTTTTCTTCCAGTGTCATCCGGGACAGGAGGTCGGCTGTCCGCGCCTCGATGGTTTCACTAGGGTCCTTGTAGTCGCTCATCGAGACCTCCGGAAAGTTTACTAGGCGAGCAAAGCGCGTGCCGCGTTGGGGTCTAGTGCCGCTGGGCGTTCGCAAGTTGAGGACAAAGTAATGACGCGAGAGTCTTCGGCGGCTTTCAGTATGGACGTCATGACGTCGACCGCGTGCTGCGCGAAATCGTTCGAGCAGCGGTGCGGACGATCTTCGAGGATCGAGATTGCCATATCGGCCAATCCTGCGGTCCGGTAGTTGGCGTTTGTTCCATCATTGGGCACCGAGAGTGGGTGATCCCAATCAAGCAGTGGGTTAACGAACGCGCGTTCGTTTGTCATTCGCACCTCGCCGCCGAAAAAGTTCGGATCTGGCACGTGGAGCGTGCCTTTGTTGCCGTAGAGCTCCATGTTTGAGTGGCCGTGTTCCCAAACATCCCAACTTGCACAGAATGTAATCTGTGCTCCTGAATGGAATTCGAGAATTGAGTGGATGGTGGTCGGCGTCTCAACTGGGATTTTCTCGCCGTAGCGAGGCTGGGATGTGATTGTTCGCGTGTCAGATGCGCTCGTCGCCATGGCCGTTACTCGGGCGACGGGTCCGAGAAGCTGGACGAGATTCGAAACGTAATAGGGCCCAATGTCCAAGACTGGACCTGCACCTGGCTGGAAGAAGAAGTCCGGATTCGGGTGCCACATTTCCATGCCCGGGGATTGCACGAAACACGTGCCGGACGTGACTTTGCCGATCGCATCATTGTCGACAAGGTGGCGCGCGAGTTGATGGGCGCCGCCCATGAACGTGTCAGGGGCAGAGCCGACGCGGAGGCCTTTCTCGGCGGCAATACGGCCGAGCTCTGCACCTTCTTCAGCAGTGAGAACGAAGGGTTTTTCCGAATACACGTGCTTACCGGCCTCAAGAACTGATTTGGAGACCTCGAAGTGCGCGTTCGGAATTGTCAGATTGACGATGATATCAATGTCGTTCGCAGAAAGAAGGTCGTCGACGCTGTCCGCGCGCAGTGAAAACTCCTCGGCGCGGGCTTTTGCTGCCTCAGGATTCAGATCGGCACAGGCACGCATTTCGATGCCGCGAAAGAGGGGAGCCAGTCTCATATAGGCGGCAGAGATGTTGCCGCAGCCAAGAACGCCAATACCAAGTTTTTCTGTCATGATTGTAGAACCTTAGTAGGTTTTGAATGAAGCGATGGAACGCGACGCGAACCTGCGAGCGTCTGACGGTTTGTCGTGCTCCATAACAAAGAGATCGACGCCAGCATCGCGCAGAGCGCCAGTCAGAGATTTCCAGTCCATCGTGCCATGGCCGACGTCCGCCCAACCGTCTTCGTCCTCGCACTCTCCCTCGGGCGCGATGTCTTTGACATGGGCGCTGGTGATGCGATCCTTATTGTTCGAGATCCATTCCAGGGGGTCTCCGCCACCGCGCACAACCCATGCGACGTCGATTTCCCATTC
>CAYPVG010000126.1:0-21436 GCA_964414085.1 uncultured Boseongicola sp.
CCGCGGAAACCACGCCACTATCTGCCGCGGTCTCTCGTATCGCAGGTTTGGGAGATAAGCCTGGCTGGGGTGGTAGGATTCGAACCTACGATACACGGTACCAAAAACCGCTGCCTTACCACTTGGCTACACCCCATCAGGCTGGCGTTACTTACTCAGAGACCTTGCGCGGCGCAAGACCCCGGATCACGAAAATCTGCAACAAAGAAAACCGACGTCAGGTTGAGACTTGCTCTCGCAAGATCGCCGCCGTCAAAGACACCAAAAGGTAAATCGCCGAGAAAATCAGGAGTGTGATCAAGGTGTTCTCGAAAACGCGCGGATAGGTAGGCTCATCAGGCGGGATGGGCGAGACGCCAATCGACAAGAAGCGCACCTGTCGCATCGCTTCGATCCGTGCTGCCTCCATCGACTGAAGCGATTCCTGCATCATCAATGTGCGCGTCTCAAGATCAACTTCGGCCATCCGTAGCTGGGCCGAGATCGACGCCAAAGAGCCTTGCGATCCGGACTCCGCCGTCAATTGCTGGCGAAGGTCTGCGATCAAGTCTTCGAGCCGGCCAATGTCACCTTCCACACCGGCAACGCGGGCGCTATTCGGCTGCGCGTTATCCAAAAGCTGCTGGAGCTGCAGGCGCTTCTCGGCAAGTTGCACTTCAAACGTCCCGATCTGGCTCATGAGACCGCTGGTTTCGCTAGCGGGATCAAGAACCCCTAACTGTTCTTGCAAAGTCAGGACACGTTCTTGAGCTGCCACCATCTTGGCTTCTGCCTCGTCAAAGCTCTCTCTTGCACCGCGCATCTGATCGGAACGCTTGCGCTCCGTCACTCGGTCCACACGCGCCTCGGCGTACCCAATCAACGCCTCCGAAAACGTGAGGCTCATCTCTGGCGTCAGCGCAGACACTTCCATGCGCAAAACACCTTCCGTCGGATCGTAACCCACCGAGACATTATTCTGAAAATGACTGTACAGGTCCTCGTTCGAAGCGTCCCCGGCGATCCGCTGTACAGCGTCCACTTCCGGCGCGCTAAAATGTCCGCGGTAATCATTGTCCGCATCCAACATGGCAAGGGCCTCTCGAGAGGTCAGGAAATCCTGAACCATTATCGAGTCCTGGCTGGTCGCCATGGAAGTACCGCCAAGAAGGCCCGCAGGTGCGCTGGAGCTTTCCGCTTGCTGGACGATAAATTCCGATTTCGTTGCATAGCTCGGTGTGGCGACAAAGGCGAAATAGAACCAGGCCACTAGCGTCGGCAGCAGAACGAAAGCCGTCAAGCGAGCGGCCAGATACAAGAGCTTCTGTCGGCGGCGGCGCACGATATCCCGCTGGATTCGCTCCAACTCGTGCGACTGGAAACCAGCGTCCGAGGCGGGTGCCCCAGGAAGTTTTGCCTCCTGTTCTACCTTTTGCGGCAGATTTCGCACAACACCCGGCGCTTTTGAGGACCGTCTGGTCTGCGGGTTGCTCGTGGGCTTGGACGTGCGCCGTGCGCCGGGCTCCTCTGGCATGGGAGACTGGGCACTGGCCGGACGTTTCGACGCCGCAGGGCGGGCGGTGACCACTTCAAGCATATTTGCCCGATCAAAGGGATCGATCCCCCGCGCGCGGAGCAAGCGAACAGCATCAAAATCAGAGCTCGGTGATAGCCCGTTTTTCTGTGCAAGTCGGCGCGCCATGCGCAGTTGTCTTCCCGTCAGCCCTTCGCGACGGATCTCCGCAATAGCATCGTCATTCACCTCGGCCTTGGCCGACCCGGGGAACGCTTGATCGCCGAAGCCATCGTCAGTGCCGGCAAACGGCATGCTGTCGCGTGATGCGACACGATCACCGCGAGGGGTGCGGAGCTTAGGCGCTTTGGGCTTCATAGTCATAGAGCGCTTTCGCCTCTTCCAGTGTGTCAAACATGTTCAACTTGCCGTTCTGCAAAACCGCAGCTGAGCGACAGAACTTCTCAAGTGTCTCGGCCTGATGCGAGACAATGACGACCGTTGCCGTCTTAAGGCGTTCTTTCAGGATCATTCCGGCCTTCCGATTGAACTCGACATCCGTCGTCCCGGGCATGCCCTCATCAATCAGATAGAAGTCGAAATCCAGCGCGAGCAACAGCGCGAAACTGAACCGTCCGCGCATTCCCGAACTGTAAGTGCCAACCGGCATGTCGAAATACTCTTCTAACCCGCAAACCCACCGGCAAAAAGCTTCAAGGTAATCCGGATCTTTTCCGTAGAGCCGCGCGATGTAGCGCGCGTTCTCCATCGCGCTCAACTTCCCAACGATTCCGCCCATAAAACCCAAAGGAAATGAGATGCGCGATTTGCGAATAATCTCACCTTCATCCGGCTTCTCAAGCCCGCACATCATATTGATGAGGGTGGTCTTGCCGGTGCCGTTCGGAGCGAGGATGCCAAGAGAGTTGCCAGGCTCAATACGAAACGTCGCCCGGTCAAGAATGACCTTGCGCCTTTCGCCCGTCCAAAAGGACTTGCTGACGTTTCTAAACTCGATCATCCGACGTTCCGCCGATGCCCCAAAATTCCCAGCAAATTCCCTTGCTGACTTGCCGGACCTTCCACGGCCCTTTGACGTCATTATGACGAAGGTTAACGCCAAAGGGAATCTTACTTTCGCATTGGCCGCCTGAAATGACGTAACGGTGAGCTTTGCTGTTCACATATCGTTAAGAAAACACCGTTTTTCCGACGATTGGCACCGTACGGTGACACGAACACCGACGTAATACCGATGTAATGCCGACGTATTACCGATTTGGCTTTTCTTTGCAGATGAACGACTTGGGCGATTTTCAGCCGAACCAAGCCAAAAGGACCGAACGTTGCTTACGCAACACCCGACTTTTGCATCGCCATGACCCGACTCACCCTGCCCCCATTAGATTGACTTAAGGTGTCTCGAAAACCGGATCGTGCAATTCGCGTTGCGCGGAGCAACAGGCATTTTACTTCTCTGCATCTCGTGGTTATCCATTGGAACACAAAAGAAAACAGAAGGTCGGTGAACATGGGTAACGGGGGGCATGTCCTTTTCATAATTGCGCTTCTTCCGTTTATCGGAGCGCTTGTTCCCGGGCTTATGATCCGAGCAGGCCGTACCGCCTGCGCGACCTTCACGGCAGTCCCCACGGCAACAGCCCTGATCTTGTTGCTCACGTTTGCTCCAGCCGTTTTGCGCGGTGAGGTCATCCAAGCCGAGGTTGAATGGCTTCCGCAGCTTGGCCTGTCGGCTTCGTTCTTCCTCGACGGACTTGGCCTTCTATTTGCAACCATGATCCTCGGGGTCGGCTTGCTCATAACGCTCTATGCGCGGTTCTACCTTTCGGGTGACGACCCGATGGGGCAGTTTTATACGTATTTGCTGCTGTTTCAGGGCGCGATGCTTGGGATCGTTATCTCAGATAACATACTGCTTTTGTTGATTTTCTGGGAACTGACATCACTCAGCTCCTTCCTTTTGATCGGGTACTGGAAACATCTTCCCGAAGGGCGCCAAGGTGCGCGAATGGCACTGGCGGTAACTGGCTCCGGTGGCCTCGCCATGATTGGCGGCATGCTGATCCTCGGCAATATCGCTGGCAGCTACAACCTAACCGACATCCTGCAAGCCGGCGATGCGATCCGTGCGTCTGACTGGTACCTGCCTGCCCTCATCCTGATCCTGCTTGGGGCTTTTACCAAGTCCGCGCAATTCCCATTCCACTTCTGGCTGCCTCACGCGATGGCCGCCCCAACGCCAGTTTCCGCCTACTTGCACTCAGCCACGATGGTGAAGGCTGGTGTGTTCCTGATGGCCCGCATGTGGCCAGTACTATCGGGCACAGACGCTTGGTTCTACATCGTCGCGACGACCGGCCTAATCACCATGGTCATCGGCGCACTCATTGCGCTGTTCAAAGACGACCTGAAGGCGCTGCTGGCCTTCTCGACAGTCAGTCATCTGGGCTTCTTGACGATGCTGTTGGGCTTTGGAACCGAGGCGGCGGCCGTCGCGGCGGTATTCCACATCATCAACCATCTGACATTCAAGGCCGCGCTCTTTATGACAGCGGGGATTGTCGATCACGAAACCCATACCAGGGACATCAAACGCCTCGGCGGTCTTCGACATCTCATGCCGGTAACGTTCTTCATTGGCACCATCGCTGCACTCTCTATGGCGGGCATACCCTTCTTCAACGGCTTTTTGTCCAAAGAGCTGATGCTGGAACAAGCCTCATACACAAGTTGGCTGGGCAACTACTACGTTGTGCCAGTTTTGGCGACGTTGGGAGCGCTGTTGTCGGTGGCCTATTCGCTGCGCTTCATCAGCCACGTGTTCCTTGGGCCGCAAAGGGACGACTACCCCCACAAACCACACGATCCGCCTTTTGGAATGTGGGCCGCGCCTGCGCTTCTAGCGTTTTTGGTCCTGCTGATCGGCATCTTGCCGCATTTGGCAGAGGGGATTGTCACAGCCGCGGCGAACGCGGTGACCGGCGGCGACTTGCATCCACATCTCAAGATTTGGCATGGCTTTAAGCCCGCGCTCTTTATGTCGATCTTTGCAATCATCGGCGGTGCGGTACTTCTGGCGATGCATGCACCGCTTGATCGACGCTGGATCGCCGCGCGCAGACCTGAAGCCAAAGAGATCTTTGATCGTCTGGTCGCTGCCTTGGTTGCTATCTCAAAGGGCATCACAGAGGCCACACACAATGGAGCAATCAGCCGCTACCTTGCGATCTTCACGGTGGCTTCTGTTGCTTTGGGCGCAGTTGCATTTTCGGGCAGTGGTCTTGGCGAAGTCACACGGGGGCATCTGTCTATCCCGCCCGTGATCGCGGTCGGTTGGGTCATGCTAATCGTCGCCACAGTCTGCGTCGTCATCATGCATCACAACCGGTTCCAATCGCTGGTTCTTATCGGAATAATCGGCCTGTCGATCTCGGCTGGCTTTGCCTACCTCTCCGCACCGGACTTGGCGTTAACGCAAATTTCAGTCGAAACCGTCACGATCATGTTGTTGTTGCTGGCGTTGCACTTCCTGCCGAAAACAACCCCGAAAGAAAGCCCGTTTGGCCTCAAGCTTCGTGATGGGGGAATCGCTATCGCCGCTGGCGGCGGCGTTGGCGCTCTGGCTTACGCTTTCTTAGTGCGCGATATCGACACGATATCTCAATACCACCTCGACAATAGTTACGAAGGCGGTGGTGGCACAAACGTGGTGAACGTTATCCTCGTCGACTTCCGTGGCTATGACACGTACGGCGAAATCATCGTTCTCGGCATTGCGGGCCTTATCATCTACGCACTCATGCGCGCACTTTTGGATGGGCCAGCTTCGAGACGCCTTAGAAACGTCGATTATTCGCAAGACCGCTCTCGTGATCGCCACCCGCTGATGATGGTCGTCGTGACACGTGTGTTGATGCCGATCGCAGCGATGGTCGGAATATATATCTTCCTACGCGGTCACAACCAACCTGGGGGCGGCTTCGTTGCTGGTCTCGTTATCGCGATTGCCTTGCTAATGCAGTACATGGCGTCGGGCTTCGCTTGGACCCAAGCGCGTCAGCGTATCGAGTACCACGCCATGATCGGCTTCGGTGTCATAATCGCAGGATTGACAGGCGCTGGCGCATGGGTCTTTGGCGCTCCATTCCTCACCAGCAGTTACACCTATGTGCACTTACCGCCGATTGAGGAGTTCGAGCTCGCCACGGCCGCATTGTTCGATCTAGGTGTGTTCCTCACGGTTCTCGGGGCCGTGATGCTCATGCTCTACAGCCTGTCACGCATCGCGCGCTATGCCGGTGAAACCGTCAACGTTGGTGCGATGGATTACGACCCTTCCAAAGCCACCGAAACCGACACAGATGAGGAGGACAAGTAAATGGAAATCCTCGTCGCAAGCTCGGTGGGAGTCCTGACTGCCGGAGGAGTGTATCTCATGCTTCGGCTCAGAACGTTCCCCGTCATTCTTGGTCTTGCTCTTTTATCCTATGCCGTGAACGTGTTCCTTTTTGCGAGCGGTCGGCTTGCCATCGATCTGTCGCCAATCCTCTCCAAGTACGGTGACGCATCGTATACGGATCCGCTGCCTCAAGCCCTTGTTCTCACCGCCATCGTCATCTCATTCGGAATGACAGCCGTCTTGGTCATGATTGGCCTCGCAGCATATCTTGAAGCGGAAGACGATCGCATAGACATCGCGTCCGAAGACGACCAACAGCAGACCCAAAAGGACGCAGAAGCCTGATGCACTGGATCATCCTCCCCGTCGTTCTTCCTGCGCTCCTTGCGCCGATCATCGGATTTGTCACGCGCCACGACATCACATTGACCCGTGTGGCTTCGCTGACAGGAACTGCCTTGCTATGGGCTATTGCCGTTGGCCTTGCCGTGCTCGCAAGTAACGGCGAAACGCACGTTTACAGGCTAGGCTCCTGGCCCGCACCTTTTGGCATCGTGCTTGTGTTGGACCGCCTGTCTGCCCTGATGGTGCTGGTGACGGCTATCTTGGCACTGATTGTGTTGATCCACGCAATTTCAACGGGATGGGATGACCGAGGCCGGCACTTCCACGCGCTTTTCCAGTTTCAACTCATGGGCATTTGCGGAGCATTCCTTACGGGCGACATTTTCAACCTGTTCGTCTTCTTCGAGATACTGCTAATCGCGTCTTACGGCTTGATGATCCATTCGGGCGGCAAAGAACGGATGCAGGCGGGACTGCAGTACGTCGTCATGAACCTCGCAGGCTCGACCCTTTTCCTCTTTGCGCTCGGCACGCTCTATGCAAGCACGGGCACACTGAACATCGCCGACCTGGCTGAAAAGGTGAAAGACATTCCAGCAGATGAAGCCGCCCTTGTCCGCGTTGCATCCATGCTCTTGATGATCGTCTTTGCGGTGAAAGCGGCGTTGTTTCCGGTTCAGTTCTGGCTTCCTGCCACATATTCGAACGCGCCGGCACCGGTTGCGGCGCTCTTTGCGATCATGACCAAAGTTGGTGCCTACGCGATCATCCGCATTCACACCATGGTCTTCGGGCCCGGCGCGTCTGGGACAGAAGATTTGGCCGCCACGTGGCTTTTCCCTGCCGCCATCATCACTATTGCCGTTGGCGCGCTTGGCGTCCTTGGTGCCCGCCGTCTGCTTCCGTTGATTTCATTCTCGATCGTCGGCTCAATGGGCACCGTTCTGATCGCTGTCGCGTCCTTTTCGCCTGAGGCTCTGACCGCGGCGCTCTACTACATGGTACATTCGACCTTCGCGGCCGCATGTCTATTCTTGATTGCAGATCTGGTTGTTTCACGCCGAGACGGGGACCTCCTGAGCACCCAATCTCCAACTGTTCAAAACGGTCTTTTTGCTGCGCTTTTCTTCGGAGCCGCAATTGCGATGGCCGGTATGCCGCCTTTGAGCGGCTTCCTCGGCAAACTGCTGGTGCTGGACGCAATTCGAGAACCTGGCGCAATGCCGTGGGCTTGGACGGCGATCCTGGTCGGTTCCTTGCTAACAATTGTTGGCTTTGCGCGCGCAGGGAGCACGCTATTCTGGAAATCTACTTCGGTGGTGCCTGTTGCTGACGACCAAGAAACCTCGCTGGAGGAAGTCGCCGTAGAAGCAGAAACCCTTAAAGCCGCACCAGCGGAATTGGCCCCGGCAATGCTGGGCTTGGCAACATTGGCTGCCCTCGCTGCGTTCGCCGGACCCGCCGCAGGGTATTTCGAGCAGACGTCGATGCAGATCTTTGACAGTCCGGGATATGTGTCTGCCGTCCTGAATCCCGAGGGAGCCCGCTAAAGATGTTATCGCGCTTAATCCCACATCCGCTTCTCAGTGTGACGTTGACCCTCGTTTGGCTTGGTCTCGTGAATACGTTCAGCTTGGGTAATCTGATCCTTGGTGTTGCCTTTGGGATCATCATCCCTGCTCTGACCGCGCCTTACTGGCCAAACAGGCCAAAAGTCAGCCGGCCATTGAAAATCGTTGAGTATGCGCTGGTGGTTTTGTGGGACATTATCGTCGCGAATGTCCAAGTGGCTATGATCATCCTGTTCAAGCCAGAACGGACCATCACCTCAAAATGGATACCGGTTCCTCTGGAGTTGAAGTCCCCAGAAGCAATTACGGTTCTGGCTGGCACCATCACAATGACGCCCGGAACCGTGTCTGCAACGCTTGCTGCTGATGGTGGCGCCATTCTGGTCCATTGCCTTCACACTGACGATCCAGACGGCGTTCGGGATGAGATCAAAGCACGCTACGAGCGGCGCCTAATGGAGATATTCCAATGATTGAGTTCGCAATTATGTTTGCTGCCATTTGCTATGGCATTGCTCTCCTCTTGGATCTTTGGCGCATTGTCACCGGCCCACACGCCGCGGATCGCATTCTTGCGCTGGATACGATGGTCATCAATGTCATCGCTCTTCTTGTGATCTACGGTATCTCTCGCGGCACCGCGATTTACTTTGAAGCAGCCATGTTAATAGCGATGGTCGGGTTCGTCTCAACCGTTGCTTATTGTCGCTACCTGCTTCGCGGCGACATTATCGAATAGGGGGCTGACATGAATGTATTTGTTGAATTCTTGATTGCCTTCGCTTTGATCACAAGCGGCATTTTTGGCTTTGTTGGCTCTTACGGTCTGATCAAACTCAAGGGCAGCGTGCAGAGATTGCATGCACCAACTAAAGCCACAACTCTGGGCGTTGGGAGCGTTCTGATCGCGTCCATCTTGTACTTCATCGCAAAGACCGGACACATCACCGTTCATGAGCTTCTGATCACTCTCTTCCTGTTCCTGACGGCGCCAATCACCGCTAACTTCATTGCCAAGGCCTATATGGCTCGGAATATGAAAGTAGATGAACTTCCGCCGTCTGGTGGTGATTACGGTTGGTCGGTTTACGATGATCCGCCTGTCGCCATAGATGATGCCGAGGACGCTACGCCTTCTGGCTAATTCTCACACCGCAATGGCCGCCCAAACGAGTCCGGCCATCAAGGATCCGGCAAAGGCAATTCCCAGATAAGCCGAAAAGACCTTCGGTTTGACGAGCGCCCAGACCGCGACCGCCGCCGGGATGCAGCTGACGCCACCTGCCAGCATGAAGGACATGGCAGCTCCTGGGGCCATGCCCTGTTCCAGAAGAGCATCCACTAACGGAACTGCCGCGTATCCATTGAGGTAAGCAGGAGCACCCACCAAGGCCCCAAGGATTACAGGCATCACACCTTCGCCACCGAGAACGCCAGCGATCCATTCGGCTGGGACATACCGCAACATGAGTGATTCAAGCATGTACGCCAACAGAAGCCATTTTCCGAGGAAGAGCGCGTTCTCTATTACAGTCTCTTTGAAGACCGCGCGCCGCGGCTGTTCGTTCCAGAACTGCCATTCTACGTCACCGCTGAAAGGAGACGGGCCACAACCACATCCGCCACCTGACGTCGCAGGCCGCAATGGATCAGAAAAGACGGGCGTTCTCGCAAGCGCGTAAACCATCGCCCCCCCGAGCAGACCCATCAAAACAGCAGCAATAGTTTTGCCAATGGCAAACGGGAAACCGAG
The DNA here is from genome assembly GCA_964414085.1 of uncultured Boseongicola sp. GTDB lineage: Bacteria > Pseudomonadota > Alphaproteobacteria > Rhodobacterales > Rhodobacteraceae > Boseongicola. The sequence continues at coordinate 9,582 of CAYPVG010000126.1, forward strand.
GGTCCCCGCAGTAATAAGGAACATTGCTGGGTCCATTAGAGGTGAGGAAATCCAAAACGCCATGACAGCCGACAACGGTGCGCCGACGGCGAGAAGCGCGGCGATAAATGGGATAACCTCGCAGGAGCAAAACGGGGACAACCCGCCGAGCATGGCTGCCATCGCAATCATCCGAACTTCGCGCCCTTCAAATGCGCGCGCGAGAATGGCCTCAGCTCCGCTCGCTTTCAGGGCCCCAACCGCCAGAACCGCGAAGGCGATGAAGATGCCGGTATGCCCCATAGCTCCCGCGGCGAAGCGAATGGTCTCAATCGATTGTTGAGTGTCGAAGATCGCAATGGCAACGGGAAGCAGGGCAACCAGTAGCCAAACTCGATCTACCTTCCAGATCACTGACGGTGAATTGGTTGTGTCAGCCATGTCTTGAGCCCTCGTTGGCATGTGGAGCATCCGCGCAGCATTCTTCGAGAAGGAATGTGGTGAGGCTTTCGATGCGTGCAAAGTCGACACCGATGCAAATAATCTTCCGCCCTTCGCGCTTTTGATCGACAAGGCCGGCGGCTGAGAGAATCTTCATATGGTGGGTCAGTGTAGATCCAGTGATGCCGCAGCGCTCTCCCAGATCACCAATTGTTAAACCGTCTGGTCCAGATCGAACCAGAGTCCGCAAGACGTGCAGCCTTTGTTCTGAGCCGAGCGCTGCGAACGTCGAAGCAGCCTGTGTCAGATCAAGAGAGGTATCCATTTGCATGTTCATGATTCTATATTTCTAGAATTATCGAAATAAAGTCAAGTTGGACGTTGTACACTGCGATCTCTATGTTCACTCCAAATGCAAAACGACCTCCCTAAACTCAAATCAGAACTCGCAAAGTGTACGCTTTGCTCCGAGCGTTTCGCGGCCACCGCGACGGCGCATTCCCCTCGACCAGTTGTCTGGTTCGATCGTGGCGCGCGGGTACTGATAGCCGGGCAAGCACCTGGAAACAAAGTCCATGAGTCAGGCGTTCCATTCACCGATCCCTCTGGCGATCGGCTACGAGACTGGCTCGGCGTCGATGAAGAAACTTTCTACGACCGTTCACAGGTGGCCATTGTTCCCATGGCTTTCTGCTTTCCCGGGTACACCAAGAACGGATCAGATCTGCCGCCGCCTCCAATCTGCGCAAAAACGTGGCGCACTGGGATTGTTCAGGCACTCCCCGATATCAAACTCACCCTGCTCATCGGCGGTTATGCTCAGAAATGGCACTTAGGTGCGGACAAGGCGTCAACAGTGACCGACACCGTAAAAAGCTGGCGGGAATTTGGACCTAACGTGTTTCCCCTCCCACATCCAAGCTGGCGGAACACAGCTTGGATCAAACGAAATCCATGGTTTGAAAATGACCTTTTGCCGGTGTTAAAGACCGCCGTAAAAGAGGCACTTGGATGACAAATACACCTCTGGATTTGGCGTTCTCCGCGATGGACGCAGCACCGGAAGACGATGAGGCGCGTCTGACGTTTTATGAACGTCTGTCGGAAAGCGAACTCTTCCTTTTACTCGAGCGTGAGCCCGAGGGTGATCAAGTCGAACCCCGACTTTTTCGGACGGCGGACGGTGATCTTGTTCTCGTTTTCGATCGTGAACACCGCCTTACTGACTTCGCCGAAGGACCTGCGCCATATGCTGCGCTTTCGGGACGTAGCCTGGCGGCGATGTTGCATACCCAGAACATCGGGGTTGGCGTCAACCTTGGAGTCGCGCCGTCTTCAATTGTGATCCCCCCTGACGCAGTTTCATGGTTGAACGAAACATTGGGCGAAGACCCACTCGAGGTGACGGAGACGCCAGAAGAGATCTTGCCACCCGGCAACCTACCTGAGCGATTGGTGACGGGCATCGACGCCAAGCTCGCCCAAGCTGCCGGTCTGGCAGATTTCGCCTATCTTGCAGCGGTCAAATATCGGGGTGGACGGAATGGACACCTGCTGGCGTTCATCGGCGCAACCCCTGGTGCGGAACCGGCGCTCGCCGGATCAGCCCGGGAAGCACTTGTTTTTTCCGGCCTCGATGCGGGCGAAGTTGATGTGGCGTTCTTCAAGGCCAGCGACCAGATCGCTGCAAAACTCGCTAAACTTGGGCTTCGCTTCGACCTTCCCAAAGCGCCAGACGCGTCGGTCCCGGGAGCACCCGGCATGGACCCGGACGCCCCTCCGAGACTGAAGTAGGCGCCTTAGTAACCAACATTCCGGTCGACAAGGAACTTCATCGACTGACCGCTCCCGGCACGGCGAATGTTCTCCGCGACAAGTTTGGCCGCGGTATCTGGCCGCGTGTCTGACGCGATATGTGGGGTGACAGTCACGCGGTCATGCTTCCAGTATGGATGGTCTTTAGGCAGTGGCTCGATGCGAAACACATCCAGCGTCGCATGTGCGATTTGGCCGCTGTCCAACGCTGACAAAAGCGCGTCATCATCAATCAACGGCCCGCGACCAGGGTTGATAATCCTCGCCCCTCTTGGCAGCAGGCTAATGCGGTGAGCGCTGAGGATATTGGTAGTCTCAGCCGTCTGCGGCAGCAAAAGCACCACGATCTCTCCCGCAGTCAAAGCTTCGGCAAGTCCGTCCTCTCCATGGTAACACCGCACTCCGGGCACCTGTTTGGGTGAGCGGCTCCAACCATGCACGTCAAAGTTCAGTGCAACCAGTGCCTCAGAAACTGCCGCGCCCAACGCGCCCAGGCCAAGCACCAGCACAGATCGGTCCTTTGCGAGCGGAGGAACATGAACCTCCCACTTGGCATCCTGCCGGAGAACATCACGGTCCATATCAAGGTGATACCGAAGGACGTGACCGACGCAGTATTCAATCATTCCTTCCTTCAGCCCGGAATCGACCATCCTCGCCAACGGCACTTGTAGTGTCGGGTTATCGACGATCTTCTCAACACCGGCCCAAAGGCTTTGCACGCCTTTCAGGTTGGTGAATTGTGAAAAATCCTTAAGCCAACCCGTCGGCGCATAAACGATGTAGTCGACCGTCTCTGGATCAGCTTCGCGGACGAGGCTAGCGTTCAGGCCCTCTGCCTTGAACGCGTCTTCCAACGGCGCACCAAACTCCTCCCAATCTTTATTGGGCGCTGCGAATAAGATAGTTATCATCGACTTCGTGGCCTGTGGATGTGAGCAGATTGTACAAGGCCAAACGCCCCCATAAGAACCAACATTGCCGAGCCACCAAAGCTGACGAGCGGCAACGGAACACCCACAACTGGCGCCAGACCCATGACCATCGACATGTTAACGGCAAAGAACAGGAACAACGTCGCTGCCACGCCCAGAGTTAAAAGTGCGCCAAACCGATCTGAGTTTTGAACCGCTGAAGCGACGCAAAAGAGAATGATCAGGCCATATAGGATTAGGAGCGAGAACCCCCCGACAAAGCCGAACTCCTCGGCAAGCGTCGTGAAGATAAAGTCGGTGTGTTTTTCGGGCAGGAAGTTCAGGCGCGATTGTGTGCCTTGCATGAACCCTTTTCCTGTCCAACCGCCTGAGCCCAGCGCGATCTTGGATTGCGTAATGTGGTACCCGGCGCCAAGGGGATCAGTTGATGGATCGAGAAACGTGTCTATGCGCCGGAACTGATAGTCTTTCAGAAGTTGCCAGTCGGTGCCACGCGATGAGAATATTGCCGCAACCAGTCCCACGCCCGCAGCAACCACGGCGATGAAGTACCACCATGACACGCCGGCGCAAAACATAACGATACCGCCGCCAGCCACCAACAGGATCGCAGTGCCGAGGTCTGGTTGCTTCAACACCAAGGCAGTTGGAATGAGGATCAGGCCAACAGGGAACAGCACCCACAGCGGCCGGGACACCTTTGCTATGGGAAGCCAGTCGTAATAGGCGGCCAGCATCATAACCATCGAGATCTTCATAACCTCTGACGGCTGTAGCCGCATGAAGCCAAGATCAATCCAGCGCTGCGCACCCATGCCAACGGTTCCGAAGAACTCAACAAGAAGAAGAAGCCCCAAGCCCCCCAAGTAGGCGAGGCCCGCCATGTTGCGCCAAAACCAAATAGGTACCATGCCGACGGCCATCATGACTGCCAGCCCGAGCGCGAACCGTTTCATTTGCGGTTCTGCCCAGCGCCCCGCGTCACCGCCGGCCACCGACGTCAGCATAAGAAATCCAACGCAGGCGACGGCCGTCAACAGCAGCGCAAGTGCCCAATTGGCATACAAAATCTTGCGCGCGCCCGTTGGGACCGTTTGGACCTTGTACTCAAGATAACTCATGCGCGGCTCGGCGACTTGGGAGCTTCTTGGCGCGGCCGCACGGGCAACTCAGCCAGCAATGATCGGATCCGTTCGCGTTGATCGCTCGGGTATGCCTCCAACGGCGGAATGTCCCCGTAAAGCGCGTAAAGAAGTATATCGCGCGCCGGTGGCGCCGCGGCGCTCGACCCGCCGCCACCATGTTCAACGATGACCGAGATCGCGTACTTTGGTTTGTCATACGGCGCATAGGCAACGAACAACCCATGATCGCGCCTTTCCCATGGAAGCTGGTCGTTTCTGAAGACCCCACGTGCGCGTTCGGCGGCGGTGATGTTGCGCACCTGACTGGTCCCCGTTTTGCCAGCCATCTCCATGCCCTCGGCAACGATGCGCGACCGGCGCGCGGTGCCCCGACGACCGTTGGACACATTGTACATAGACTGTTGAACCAGCCCCAAATGCTGTCGCGATACCTTCAGCGCGTCCATTTCCGCGATGGGTTCTTCGATTCCATTCACAGACTTAACCAGCCGAGGTGTGATGGCCTTGCCGCTGGCAATCCGCGCCGTCATCACCGCAAGCTGCAGGGGCGATGCCAAAACGTCGCCCTGTCCGATGGCGGTGTTGAGCGTTTCACCGGGGAACCACTGCTCGCCGCGCGCCTGTGCTTTCCACTTAGTGGACGGCACAATACCTTCACGTATCGCCGAAACTGGCAGATCAAACCGTTCCCCTAGGCCAAACTCGCGGCAAAGCTCGGCCAAGTTATCGATCCCTGTCCGCTGCGCGGCCTCGTAGAAATAGACGTCACATGACTGCGTGATCGCCTGATCCAGATCGACCCACCCGTGACCACCCCGCTTCCAACAGTGGAAACGGCGGCCGCCAAAGGACATGTGGCCGGGGCACCAAACCTTCTCCTGGGGCCCGATCACGTTGTGGCGAAGAGCGGCAAGGCCGGTCATCATTTTGAACGTTGAACCCGGCGGGTAGAGGCCCTGCACCGCTTTATTGAATAGCGGCCGATACTTGTTTTCGGTCAACGCGCGATAGTTCGTTGTGGAAATTCCCCGAACAAACAAATCTGGATCAAAGGACGGCGACGACGCCATGGCCAATAAGTCGCCCGTCTCGATGTCGATGACGACGGCACCGGCACTTTCATTCGCCAATCGCGCCTGCGCAAAGTTTTGCAATCCGTGATCGACGGTCAATTGCAGGTCAGTTCCTGGCGTAAATTCTTCACGGCCCAACTCGCGCATCACGCGGCCTGCCGCATTCACTTCAATGCGCTTAGTACCAGCCTGTCCGCGCAGATTGCCTTCTAATCTGGTCTCAACACCAAACTTCCCGATCTGGAACTCGGGAATACGCAATAGTGGATCGGGATCCTCTATCTTCTCGAGGTCATACGGCGAAACCGGGCCAACATAGCCAACGATATGGGCAAAATCTGCGCCCAACGGATACTGGCGGCTAAGCCCGACGTCGGGTGTGATGCCCGGGAGTGCAGGTGCGTTAACCGCAACTTCTGAGAATTCTTCCCACGTCAATCGATCCGCCAATGTGACCGGAACAAAAGCTGAGGTCTTGTACATAGCCTCAAGGCTTTTCTCGAGATCATTTGGATCAAGCCGAATGATGCGGTTGAGCTTGGCGATTGTGTCGTCAACGTCGGGAACGTCTTCACGAACGATGACAATCCGATAGTTTTGAGTGTTGGTCGCAATCGGCACGCCATTGCGGTCAAAAATGATGCCGCGGGATGGCGGAATCAAACGCATGTTGATGCGGTTTTCTTCGGCCAACAGGCGATAATTATCGGCCTCTTCCACTTGCATCTGGCGCATTCTGAGGCCCAAGACAGACATGAAACCCAGTTGCAAACCGGCCAACACAAGTCCGCGCCGAGTGATTAGACCAGCGCTTTCTTCGTTTTCTTTTGATGACCGTTTCATGCGTTCTGTCCCAAACGATCAGTTTCTCCGGGCGACATCTTTCTAAGTCCGATTGCCTGAGCGGCGAGGATCACCACAATCGGATAGAATAGAAGTGTTGTTAGCAACCGAATAAGGGTCAAGCCAAGTCCGGGTTGATCGACAAAAAGCACCATGAGAACGACGGAGTTCGCCAAGAACATCAGTGTCATCACAACCGAAACAACCAGCCACTCTGTCAAAAAGCCGCTCTCTCTAAGCCACGGGGACCGACGCCGCAGTGCTTCCATTCCGATAACGGCCAAGGCCGCCCACAGCCCTGGGGGCCGCATAAACAACAGGTCGGCCAGAAAGAAGACAACAGCCACCAACAAGACAGGCAAATACTCGGGTCGGCGCACGACCCAGGCCGTCGCCATGAGTAGAAGGATGTCCGGCCCTGGAAACCGGCCCGGGCCAGGGTGCAATGGAAGCAGCTTTACGAAAACTACGAATGCAGCGAGGCAGATAAAGATCCCGCGATAGGTCCAAACACGAGTGTTCAAGGACTCAGCCATCGCTCAACGCTCCGTCGGATGGCAGCAGAAAAGCGGCCTCGGGCAGTACAGGGCCGATCAGATCTGCATCGCCGTCGATGCGCTCTTTTGTTTGGCTTCTCAGAACGCGGAGGAACTCCAGTCGTTCATAGTCAGCAGAGAGCCTCAGACGAAGCCTCCCGTCTCGCGCCAAAACTACGTTTCCGACAAGAAGGCCCGCTGGGAAAACACCGCCATCCCCTGAAGACACGACACGATCTCCTGGGCGAACCTCCTCCGGAACTTCGATGAAATCCAGAACGGGCAGTAGCGAATTATCGCCACTAAGCATGGCTTGCTGGCCTGAGGGTTGGATGGTTACAGGAACGCGGCTCGCGCTATCGGTGAGCAGAAGAACCCTGCTGGACCTTTGCCCGACACCAGAGATACGCCCAACCAGACCCAAACCGTCGGTAACAGCCCAGCCATCTTTGATGCCGTCCCGAGCGGCGCCAACGTTCAGTAAGATCGACTGATTGAACGGTGATCCACTGTCTGCAAGGACTTGCCCCGTTACGACCGTAAGAGCCGGATCGAGACGTACCTTGTTCAAGTCCAGAAGCTTTGCGTTCTCTTGTTCAAGCTGAAGTGCCGCTTCTTTCCAGGCCTTCATTTGCTGCAGTTCGCGTCGCAGATCCTGATTTTGTTGCTGCAGCCGCGCGTATGACTGAACGCCTTCGACAAGCTCCACCGTTTTGGTCACCGGAACCAGGGCCCAATCCATCTGAGGAACAACGGCATCCACTAGGGCGGCACGAAAACGTTCTGCGCGGGGACTATCGATGCGCCAAAGCAGGAAAACGGCAAGCAGAAGAAGGACAATCCCGCCGACGAAGAATCGTCGCAGGGGACGTACAAAGTCTTCAGAAGAACCGCTTTGCCGTGCCACAGCGCCTCCGTTAATAGTCCCCCGGTCGGCACCTTATCATGATACCGGAATTTGACGAAAGATCAGCTCTCGTAGTCGATCACATGCCGGAGTTGCTTTTCATACTCCAGCGATTTTCCCGTGCCCATCGCGACGCAATTCAAGGACTCATCCGCCACACTGACGGCAAGGCCCGTTTGTTCGCGCAGCGCGAGATCTAGTTCACCCAAAAGCGCGCCGCCGCCAGTCAGCATGACACCTCGGTCAACAATATCGGCGGCTAGGTCCGGAGGTGTTGCTTCCAACGCAGTCATGACTGCTTCACAAATCTGCTGAACCGGTTCGGCAAGAGCTTCCGCCACCTGAGCCTGATTAATCTCGGTTTCCTTCGGTACACCGTTCAGAAGATCACGACCGCGGATTTGCATGGACTGGCCACGGCCATCATCGGGCATGCGTGCCGTACCAATCGACGTTTTGATACGCTCAGCTGTTTGCTCACCAATCAGAAGGTTATGTTGGCGGCGCAGATAGCTGATGATTGATTCATCCATGCGGTCGCCACCAACGCGCACGGAACGCGCATAGACGATATCACCCAGCGACAGAACTGCGACCTCTGTCGTTCCGCCCCCGATGTCCACTACCATGTTGCCCGTCGGATCAGTAATGGGCATGCCCGCTCCGATCGCGGCTGCGATTGGCTCAGCAATCAGACCCGCACGACGCGCGCCAGCCGACAAAACAGACTCGCGGATGGCGCGCTTCTCAACCGGTGTCGCTCCATGCGGTACGCACACGATGACTTTCGGCTTTGAAAACGTCGTGCGCTTGTGAACCTTCTGAATGAACGCCTTGATCATTGCCTCAGCAACCGCGAAGTCAGCGATGACACCTTCGCGCATAGGGCGAATAGCTTCGATCGAGCCGGGCGTACGACCAAGCATCAGCTTGGCGTCCTCACCAACAGCCAGAACTTTCTTCTGCCCATCTTTTACGTGATAGGCGACCACCGAAGGTTCGTTCAGGATAATTCCCTTACCCTTCACGTAGACCAGCGTATTCGCTGTTCCGAGGTCAATCGCCATATCAGTGGAAAACAAACCGCCAAAGGCCATGTCCGCTGCCCCAATCCCTTTGTTTGTTGGCCCGCATAAAGTGCCTGCTAGCGGACCCTCGTTTTATAAGCTGCCTACGTTTGCTCCGAAAGGCGTCATTGCCCACCGCAAGCACGAATCTGCCGTTTTCAGCCTATGACATTAGCTACGAATATCTATCAAAACCTAAAAACCGGCACCATTGTGACCGAATAGAGAACAATTCGCGACCGCAATTTCTGCAATGCGGCGTGGCCAGGCACTGGGCAAGAGGTTTTCGACTCGGCATACAAGAAGGATGGAGGCAATCAACGCAAATAAGGTGCTTAAGCGCCCCGCGATTCTCAGGGTATTGGTGCTGCTGCTCGTTGCTATCGCGGTGGGATTTGCAGCACTCCCTCGGCTGGAGCGAATCTTCTTAGACCGAGCCGGTGCGCAAGGCGAAGCCACACTGCGGATTGCGGTCGAGGGACTTGACGCCACTCTGGAAAGGTTTCAGCCGCTGCCAAAGCTCATTGCCGAGCGCCCGATACTGATCAGCCTGCTCAAAGACCCTGAAAATCAGGGACTACTGCCGTTTGTGAACGAGCAACTCAGACTAACCGCGATGAGTCTCGGTGTGTCGGATGTGTACCTCATGGATGTGACGGGTCTCACACTGGCAGCCAGTTCCTATCGAAAAGAGCGGTCATTCGTCGGACGTAACTTTAGCTTTCGACCCTATTTTACGCAGGCGGTGGAAGGCGGACTTGGTCAGTACTTCGCGATGGGAACAACCAGCGGCGAACGTGGCTATTTCTTCGCCGCGCCGGTCATAGACAACACACGAATTCTGGGCGTTGTTGCGATCAAGTTTGACGTGCGATCTTTCGAAAACGCGTGGGGTGGTGAGGCCGGCGACATTGTCGTCACCGATCTTTCGGACATCATTTTTATGTCCAACCGTGAGGAATGGCACTTCAAATCGCTCTCCCCGCTGAGAGGTGAAGTCTTTAATATCATTGCCGAGACTCGACAGTATCCGCTTGAGCGTGTCACTCCGCTCAACGTCTCTCGAGAAGACCTCAGCGACGGACACGAGCTCATATCAATCCAAGGCGAGGACTTTGTCTCAAGCTCGCAAACCCTTCCCACGGTCGGATGGCATGTCTTGCACCTGGCACCTGCTGGCCCCGCACGAACTCAAGCGGGGTTACTTTTGTCGATGGCTGGTCTGCTTCTGCTTTTGGCGATCCTTAGCGGAATGATCATCTTGCAGCGGCGCGCCAGAGCCAGGGAGCGCGCAGCGGAACAAGTTCGCGCTACTGAAATCTTGGAGCAACGTGTTCTTCAGCGAACGTCTGACCTCAATCAAGCCAACTCGCAGCTCCAAAAAGAAGTCGCGGAAAGAACCGCAGCCGAACAGCGTCTGAGAAAAACGCAGAAGGAACTGATCCAAGCCGGGAAACTTGCGGCTCTTGGTCAGATGTCTGCCGCCTTAAGCCACGAGATCAACCAGCCGCTCACCGCAGTGAAATCCTATGCCGACAACGCGGCCACTTTTCTTGAACGAGATAGAATATCGGATGCCCGCGATAATGTTGATCGCATCTCCAAAATGGCAGACCGCATGGCAGCAATTTCAGGTCACCTGCGTAACTTTGCACGTCGACCACAAGATAGCGTTGGGCCGGTAAATTTGATCGACGTTCTGAATGACGCCTTGGCGCTCATGGATGTCCGACTTCGGGAATCGAACGCCAAAGTCCATTTTGCGCGGCCCGAAACTGACGTTTGGGTCGTTGGCGGGCGTCTTCGCCTCCAGCAAGTTTTTGTGAACCTGATTTCTAATGCCCTGGATGCCATGACCTTGCAAAACGCGCCAAGCATGGAAATCACGTTGGAGCAACGCCCCAACAGGCGTGTTCAGATCCGCGTCGCAGACCACGGGCCAGGGCTCTCCGAGGAAGTCATGGCACAGCTGTTCGATCCGTTCTTCACAACGAAAGACCCTGGGCATGGTCTTGGTCTGGGGCTCTCTATCTCATTCAACATCATTGAAGATTTTGGAGGGCACCTTTCCGCAGAAAAACGTGATGGCGGTGGTGCGGTCTTTGTCGTTGAGTTGGATGCGGCCGACGGTCCAACCGCAGATGAAAGGCACGCCGCGGAATGAGTGAAGTACAAGTGCTTTTTGTCGATGACGAGGAAGACCTTCGGCGCGTCGCCTGCCAAACACTCGACCTTGCCGATCTCAGCGTTAAGGCTTTCGCAAGTGGCGAGGAGGCGCTTGCCAGCATAAGTCGGAATTTCCCGGGGATACTCGTCACAGACATTCGCATGGCGGGCCTCGACGGGCTTGCACTTATGAAACGCGCGTTGGAGATCGACCCCGAATTCCCTGTAATTCTCGTCACTGGTCACGGCGACGTCGATCTCGCTGTCCAATCAATGCGTGACGGCGCATACGATTTTCTGGAGAAGCCCTACAACCCAACACGCATGGTGGAGACGACTCGGCGGGCCTTGGACAAACGAAGACTGACGCTTGAGAACCGTGCTTTGCGGCGTGAAGTAGGAGACCATGATGCGGTCGAGGCCCGATTGGTCGGCCGCACTCAGATCATGGTGGACACACGGGCGAAAATCAAAGCCATCGCCCAAACCCGCGCAGATGTACTTATTGTCGGTGAGACAGGCACCGGTAAAGAAGTTGCCGCGCGCGCACTTCATCGGGCCAGCAACCGCAATGACAAACCTTTTGTCGCAATTAACTGCGCTGCCCTTCCGTCGGAGCTCGTTGAAAGCGAGCTTTTCGGACATGAAGCCGGCGCGTTTCCTGGTGCGACACGGGCGCGCTACGGCAAGTTTGAACATGCACGCGGCGGTACGGTGTTTCTTGACGAAATCGATAGCTTGGAACTGCCCTTGCAGGCAAAACTGCTCCACGCCATCGAAAATCGCGAAGTGGTGCGCCTTGGCTCGAACGATCCCATCCAATTAGACGTCCGGTTCATTGCAGCATCAAAACGCGACTTAGAGACCGCAGCAAGCGAAGGCAGTTTTCGCAGCGATTTGCTCTATCGGCTAAACGTCGCAACCATCCAAATGCCCACACTTGAGCAA